>DXEQ01000206.1 GCA_019114885.1 Candidatus Anaerobutyricum stercoripullorum | reverse complement strand
GGAACCCGTGCGCTGACATGCTTTCTTATTTTATATTAGGAAATGAGCCTGTGTCAAATGATACATGGAAAAAGAGGATGTGTCAACGCTTTTTAGTGTTAAAGTGATGAAAATAAATTTTCAACGCCTCTTTTATTCTTCCGGGCGCATGGCTGAACTGTTTTTACAAATGTATCAGATTTCTCTTGTAATGTTGGTGATTTTTTAGTAAAATAGACGTAGAGTTGTTTGAGAATAGTATAAAAATTCGTTGAATCGACAATTTTTTTGTATTTTTTATCTCAAACACAATAGAAATTACAACACGGGAGGAACTGATTATGAACGTATATGCAACCGAGAACATTAGGAACGTCGTTTTACTGGGACATGGCGGCTGTGGTAAGACATCACTGATTGAGTCCATGGCGTTTACAACCGGTATTATCAAGCGAGTGAGAACGGTAGCTGAAGGTGGAACTGTTAGTGATTACGATAAAGAAGAGATGAAGAGAAAGTTTTCCATTCAGTCATCAGTGATTCCTCTGGAAGTGGATAATGTGAAAGTGAATCTGCTGGATACACCGGGCTTATTTGATTTCTCGGGAGAAGTTTATGAGGCACTGAGTGTTGCGGATGCGGCAGTCATCGTTATCAACGGTAAGTCCGGAGTGGAAGTCGGAACAAGAAGAAGCTTTGATTTCTGCGCGAAGAAGGGCATTCCGGTCATCGTATATATTACCTGTGTGGAGGATGAGCATGTGAATGCATCCGCCATCGTGGAAGAGCTGAGAGAGAGCTACGGCAACAAGATCGTGCCTTTCCATATGCCGATGAAAGAAGAAGGCGTGTTCAAGGGCTTTATCAACGCGGTGAAGATGCTTGAGTGCCGTCTGCAGCCGAACGGAACCTACGATGAAGTGGAAGTGGAAGAAGGCGTCAACGACGAGCTGGACGAGTATCGTCAGCAGCTGATGGAAGGTGTGGCAGAGACCAGCGAAGAGCTCATGGAGAAGTTCTTTGAGGAAGAGCCTTTCACAGAGGATGAGATCAAGAACGCCATCATCGGCTCCGTTGCCAAGAGAGACCTGATGCCTGTCGTCTGCGGCGCCATCAATACCGATTACGGCGCAAATATCCTTCTTAACGACATGGTGAAGTATTTCTCCGCACCGGGTATGGTATCCGACCAGTTTACCGGAACAAAGGTGAAGACCGGAGAGCCTGTGACGGCATCTTACGATGTGTCTCAGCCGGTGAGCGCATATGTATTTAAGACGATCGCCGATCCGTTTGTGGGACGTTTCTCCCTGGTTAAGGTGACCGACGGTATCCTGAAACCGGACACCGCCATTTATAACGGTAACAAAGATACCGAAGAACGTATCGGTAAGCTTTATGTATTAAGAGGAAAAGAACAGTTTGAGGTCAATGCCCTCTATGCCGGTGATATCGGAGCCATTGCCAAGCTTTCCGTGACAAAGACAGGCGATACCCTTTCACCGAAGGCGAACCCGATCGTATTTGAGCAGGCAGAGATGCCGGAACCATATACATTCATGCGCTATGTCACAAAGACAAAGGGAGACGAGGATAAGGTGTCTGCCGCCCTCAAGAAGCTGATGGATGAAGACCTGACGCTCAAAGAGGTCAATGACAAGGCGAACCGTCAGATGCTTCTTTACGGACTGGGTGACCAGCATCTGGAGATCGTAAGAAGCAAGCTGGCTGACAGATATAAAGTAGAGATCGACCTGGTGAAACCGAAGGTTGCTTTCAAGGAGACCATCCGCGGCAACGTGGAAGTACGGGGCAAATATAAGAAACAGTCCGGTGGACACGGCCAGTACGGCGACGTTCTCATGCAGTTTGAGCCGTCCGGCGATCTGGAGACGCCATACGTATTTGAAGAGAAGATCTTCGGCGGCGCCGTTCCGAAGAACTACTTCCCGGCTGTAGAAAAAGGTATCGCAGAGAGCTGCTTAAAGGGACCTCTGGCCGGATATCCGGTTGTGGGTGTGAAAGCAACGCTCATCGATGGTTCCTATCATCCGGTGGATTCCTCCGAGATGGCCTTCAAGATGGCTGCCATCACAGCTTTCAAGAACGGTATCATGGACGCGAAACCGGTTCTCCTTGAGCCAATCGTCAACCTGAAAGTGGATGTTCTGGATTCCAATACCGGTGACGTTATGGGCGATCTGAATAAGCGCCGCGGTCGTATCCTCGGCATGAACCCGCTGCCGGGCGGAAGACAGGAACTGGAGGCAGATATTCCTCTGGCAAGTCTGGTCGGCTATTCCACAGATTTGAGATCCATGACCGGCGGAAGCGGAGAATTCTCCTACACATTCAGCCGTTATGAGCAGATGCCTGCTGACGCACAGGAAAAGGTTTTAAAAGAAGCGGAAGCGGAAAAGGAGAATGAAAAATAAATATGATTGATAAGGCGATTGCATTTGCGGTAAAGGCTCATGAGGGACAGCCGCGGAAAGGGACGGAAATACCTTACATTTTTCATCCTCTGGAAGTGGGGATGATCGTATCCAGAATCACGGACGATGAGGAAGTGATCGCTGCCGGAGTGCTTCACGATACGGTGGAGGACTGTGAGCAGGTGACCCTCGACGTCATCCGGCAGGAATTCGGAGACCGGGTGGCAAGGATCGTCGGTCTGGAGAGCGAAGACAAGAGCAGAAGCTGGGTGGAGCGCAAGTCTGCCACCATCCGCCTCTTAGAGCAAGAGACCATGCGCGAGGCGAAGATTGTCGCGCTGGCGGACAAGCTGTCCAATATCCGATGCTTTTATGCGGATTACTGCAAGTTGGGAGAGACATTCTGGCAGAGATTTAACATGAAGGATAAGCGGATGCAGGGCTGGTATTACAAGGGACTCTGTGATTCCCTGTCGGATCTGTCAGATCTGGAAGAGTATCGGGAGTTCTGCCGGATGGTGCAGATGGTATTCGGGGATGTGATCACGGATTCTCCGGAGTGATGCGCCGGCTGGCGCGCTGCAGTTGCCATATGATCAGGAAAAGATAATAATATAAGTTTTACAGGCGAGCTGTTGTAGAATGGTCCTGTGCCGGGGTTCTGGCGCAGAAGGCATATGTTACGGCAGCTCGCTTTGTGTGCGTTTAGGGTAAAATAATGGTTGCACATTGGAAAAGAATGTGATAGTATCTTTCGTGGACATACAAATGTACTCGTGTGACGTACTTTTTGCAATACAGGAAGTTCGGAGGTCGCTATGGATCAGGCATCTAAATTTTATATGGTAAAGAAAAGGGCGCTTCCGGAGGTGCTTCTTAAAGTGGCGCAGGTGAATGCTCTGCTGGGAGCCGGGAAGGCGAAGACCATACGGGAGGCGATCGACGCCGTGGGCATCAGCCGCAGCTCTTATTACAAGTATAAGGATGATATTTTTCCCATTCATGAGAAGATACAGGGAAAGACGATCACCTTTGTTATGGAGATGGAGGACCGGCCGGGGCTTTTGTCCAATGTGCTCAGGGTGGTGGCGGAGTGCAACGCCAATATCCTGTCCATCCATCAGAGTATCCCGGTGAATCATATCGCGCTGATCACGCTGAGCGTCCTGGTTCTTCCGAATACCGACGATGTGGCGGAGCTTTTTGAGAAGATCGCGGATGCGCAGGGGATTCATAATCTGAAGATGGTATCCGCGGAATAAAAGATATGTTGCAGTCAGAACGAGAAGATACCCTGCAGCCGGACAGTTGAGGCCGACCCGGATTCCGGGAGTGACCCACGGGAAAGAACAGAACAGGAAAGTGTTTTCCGGCGCAGGTGATAATATGTGATATAAGAAAGTGAAATGAGGAGGCAGTCATGGTTAATGTTGCAGTGTTAGGATACGGCACGATCGGTGCCGGTGTGGTTGAGGTCCTGCAGACCAATGCGGACAGCATTGAGAAGAAGGCGGGAGAGAGAATCGTAGTAAAGAGAATCCTCGATCTTCGGGAGTTCCCGGGAGATCCCAATGCGGACAAGGTTGTTCACGATTATAAGGTCATTGAGGAAGACGAGGATATCCAGATCGTGGTGGAGTGTATGGGGGGACTGGAGCCGGCCTATACATTTGTTAAGACAGCACTGCTGCAGGGAAGAAGCGTGGCAACCTCCAACAAGGAGCTGGTGGCCAAATACGGAGCGGAGCTCATCGGCATCGCTGAGGAGAAAAAGGTGAACTTCCTCTTTGAAGCCAGCGTGGGCGGCGGTATCCCGATCATCCGTCCACTGACCCAGTGCCTGACAGCCGACGTGATCGAGGAGATCAGCGGCATCCTGAACGGCACCACCAACTATATGCTGACCAAGATGGAAGAAGAGGGCGCGGATTTTGACGCGGTACTGAAAGAGGCCCAGGAGAAAGGGTACGCGGAGCTGCATCCGGAAGCGGACATCGAAGGGTTTGACGCCTGCCGCAAGATCGCGATCCTGACTTCTCTTGCCTACGGCAAGCAGGTGGATTTTGAAGATATCCACACGGAAGGGATCACCAATATCACGGCGGAGGACTTCCTCTATGCCCGCGCCATGAAGAAATGTATCAAGCTGCTGGGCAAAAGCTGGAGCGACGACGGAAAGCTTTACGCCCTTGTGTGCCCGATGCTCATCGACCAGTATCATCCGCTGGCGGGGGTCAAGGATGTGTTCAACGCCATCTTTGTCCACGGTAATATGGTGGACGACACCATGTTTTACGGGCAGGGCGCCGGACGCCGGCCGACGGCCAGCGCGGTGGCAGCCGACGTGGTGGACTGTGTGAAACACATGGGAACCCATATCAAGATCATCTGGGAGCAGGAGAAGCTTCCGCTCAGTGATTTCGGAGATTTCCGGAGACGGTACTTCGTCCGTATGCCGAAGGAGGTATCGCTGGATGCAGTGGAGAAGGCCTTCGGTCCGGTGGAACCGGTGCAGGTGGAAGGCGTCGTGGAGACAGCCTTTGTGACCGGAATCATGAGTGAGAAAGAGTACCACGCGGCGGCGGATCAGTTTGATACGATCCTCAATATGATTCGCATTGACGTGTAACTGAACTAACGTGTAACTAAACAGAAACAAAGGGGTTATCGGAAAGAAGGAAATGTGTTATAATGCTTCCGCTTTCCGGTAATCTTTTGTGAAAGGAGATTATACATTATGAAATATATCGTAGTGCTCGGTGACGGCATGGCCGATTACCCGCTGGAAGAACTGGGGGAGAAGACGCCCCTTGAGTATGCGAAGACGCCAATGATGGACCAGCTGGCGCAGAAGTCCGAGATCGGGCAGGTGCATACCATTCCGGCAGGCATGAGTCCGGGAAGTGACACGGCCAATCTCTCCGTGCTGGGCTATGACCCGAAGAAATACTACACGGGACGCTCCCCTCTGGAGGCGCTGAGCATCGGCGTGCCGATGAAGGATACGGATATTGCCATCCGGTGTAATATCGTGACGGTGTCTGAGGAAGAAGCGGAATATAAAGACAAAAAGATGATCGATCACAGTTCTGACGAGATATCCACAGAAGATGCGGATGTGCTGATTGGGGCGGTGCAGGAAGCTTTCGGCAATGAGATGTTCCATTTCTATACAGGAACCAGTTACCGGCATCTGCTGATCTGGGATCACGGGCAGGTGGTGCCGCTGACGCCGCCGCATGATATCCTCACAAAGACCATCGGACAGTATCTGCCGGAGGAGAAACTGCTGCGGGATATGATGGAAAAAAGCTATGAGATCCTCAACGAGCATCCGATCAATATCGCCCGGGCCAAAGCCGGACTGCACAAGGCCAATTCCATCTGGTTCTGGGGCGCGGGAACCCGGCCGGCACTCTCAGATTTTACGGAAAAGACCGGCAAGAGGGGCGTGATGATCTCTGCTGTGGACCTGCTGAAAGGAATCGGCGTGGGCGCCGGCCTCCACAATATCATTGTGGAAGGAGCGAACGGAACGCTGGAGACCAACTACGAGGGCAAGGCGCAGGCAGCGGTGGACGCACTCACGAAGGATGGTTATGATTTTGCCTATATCCACGTGGAAGCACCGGATGAGATGGGACACCAGGGAAGTGTGGAGCGCAAGATCAAAGCCATTGAGTATCTGGATCAGAGAGTGATCCGGATCGTGAAGGAAGGTATGGACGCTTCCGGGGAAGAGTACCGCATGCTGGTACTTCCGGATCATCCGACCCCGATCACGCTGCGGACTCATACCAGTGATCCGGTTCCGTACATGCTTTATGACAGTACCAACTGCGGCAGCCGTATGTGGCATTACAATGAGAGGGAGGCGGCAGCCTCCGGTATCGATATGCCATCCGGCGCAGCGTTGATGGAATACTTTTTGGATTAAATTATCTTTAGAAATCAGGAGGACACTATGTTAATCGTTAAGAAATTTGGAGGTACTTCGGTTGGCAACAAAGAAAGGATATTCAACGTTGCGAAGCGCTGTATCGAAGATTATCAAAAAGGGCATGATATTGTCGTGGTTTTATCCGCCATGGGCAAATCCACCGATGAACTGATCGAGATGGCAAGAGATATCAATCCGCGGCCATCCAAGAGAGAGATGGATATGCTTGTGACGACAGGAGAGCAGGTCTCCGTCTCCATGATGGCGCTGGCCATGGGATTTCTCGGCGTGCCGGCAGTATCCCTGAATGCATTTCAGGTTGCCATGCATACCACCCACCGTTACGGCAATGCCCGTCTGAAACGGATTGATACCGACCGGATCCAGAACGAACTGGAACAGAGAAAGATCGTTCTCGTCACCGGTTTCCAGGGTGTGGATAAATACGACAATCTGACCACGCTGGGAAGAGGCGGTTCTGATACGACGGCAGTGGCTCTGGCGGCCGCTCTTCACGCGGACGCCTGCGAGATCTATACGGATGTGGACGGCGTGTACACGGCGGACCCGCGTCTGGTAAAGAATGCCCGCAAGCTGGACGAGATCACATACGACGAGATGCTGGAGCTGTCCACACTGGGCGCCGGCGTGCTCCACAACCGTTCAGTGGAAATGGCAAAAAAATATGGCGTGCAGCTGGTAGTGCGCTCAAGCTTGAATACAAACGAAGGGACAATTGTCAGGGAGGAAGTAAACATGGAAAAGATGCTTGTCAGTGGTGTGGCAGTAGATAAAAATGCCACCAGAATCGCAGTAGTTGGATTAAAAGATGAACCGGGAGTTGCCTTCCATCTGTTCAACGCGCTGGCTAAATATAATGTAAATGTGGATATGATCTTACAGTCAATCGGCCGTGACGGAACAAAGGATATCTCCTTTACGGTGGCGGAAGATGTGGCGGATGAGGCCGTGGCGATCATCCAGAAGAACTTCCCGAAAAACGATTACAAGAAGATCGACGAAGAAAAAGATGTGGCGAAGCTCTCTATTGTGGGCGCCGGCATGATGAGCAATCCGGGTGTGGCCGCATCCATGTTTGAAGCGCTGTATGACTGCGGCGTCAATATCAAGATGATCAGCACTTCCGAGATCCGCGTCACAGTCCTGATCGATCAGAAACATGTGGAGAGAGCCATCAACGCAGTGCACGATAAGTTCTCTCTGGCAGACTGACAGCCTGCCGTCCGGAACACGAAGATACGGGCAGCAGGAGACTGCGGATCGCAGGGGACTGCAGAAGATAAAAAACGGTTTCGGCATGGGCCGGGATTTTTGGGGACTTTACACCGGAAACGGTGCAAAGTCCTTTCTTTTTGCCCGGATTTGTGGTATCATAATTTTTAAATGCAGAGTTTAACAGAGGATGGAGGAAGGGACATGAAGAGACAGGACTATCTTTCCTGGGACGCCTATTTTATGGGCGTGGCCATGCTGTCGGCAGAGAGAAGCAAGGATAACAATACACAGGTGGGCGCCTGCATCGTCAGCCCGGGCAATAAGATTCTCTCCATGGGATATAACGGGATGCCGACAGGATGTGATGACGACCGTATGCCGTGGGAGCGAAAGGGAACTCCTCTGGATACCAAGTATCTGTATGTCTGCCACGCGGAACTCAACGCTATCCTGAATTACAGCGGCGGTTCCCTGAAAGGGGCCAGGATATACACGACGTTATTTCCGTGCAACGAATGTACCAAGGCCATCATCCAGGCCGGCATCACGGAAGTGATCTACTATTCGGACAAGTATGCGGACAGCGATTCCACCATTGCCGCCAAGCGGATGTACGATATGGTGGGAGTGACTTACCGCCAGTATCAGAAGGAAGAGAAGAAGCTGACGCTGGAACTGTGAGATTACAATCAATAACTTACAATAAAAAACAAAGACTTGACAGAGATGGATTTTAGTGCTATAGTAGCTAAGGTTGTTCGTCAGGGCAACAGAAGAATCAAGCAGAGTATCCACTCTCACCTCAGCACAATGGTGACTCGGGTTAATATCGCGATGAGATGATTTGTCATATTTTCGATACATTTGCTTCGGGAGAAGACAGGTCGTTTTGCTGTGTTGTGGATAGTCTTGTGATGCTATCCATTTTTTATTTTCGCAGAAGTTTTTCTGTGGAGAATGTTTTATAAAAAGTGGAATAAATTAATATGTCGGTACATTTGCGGAAGTAAAGACGCCGGCATAGTAAATATGAGAGTACAGGAATTCTGTTATTTATGAGGGTTTATGGAGGTGTACGACAATTAACGATTTGATGATTAATGAGCAGGTGCGTGACAGAGAGGTCAGACTGATCAGCGAGAGCGGAGAGCAGCTCGGTATCATGTCTGCGAAGGAAGCCATGAAGATTGCCAGAGCAGCAGAACTCGATCTGGTTAAGATCGCACCGAACGCGAAGCCGCCGGTATGTAAGATCATTGATTACGGCAAGTACAGATATGAGCTTGCGCGCAAGGAAAAGGAAGCAAGAAAGAAACAGAAGACCATCGACGTCAAGGAAGTGAGACTGTCGCCGAATATTGATACCAACGATCTGAATACGAAGGTGAATCAGGCGCGGAAGTTCCTCTCCAAGGGAGACAAGGTGAAGGTGACACTCCGTTTCCGCGGAAGAGAGCTCGCCCATGTGAACTCCAGCAAGGTTATTCTGGATGAGTTTGCCACACAGCTTTCTGACTGCGCGGTGGTTGATAAGCAGCCGAAGTTCGAAGGAAGAAGCATGACAATGTTTTTAACGCAAAAACGTTAATGTATATAGAACAATTTAGGAGGACTTAATTATGCCAAAAATGAAAACAAGCAGAGCAGCTGCAAAGCGCTTCAAAAAAACAGGTACTGGACAGTTAAAGAGAATGAAGGCTTATAAGAGCCACATTTTAACAAAGAAGTCTCAGAAGAGAAAGAGAAATCTGAGAAAGGCTACGATCACAGACCCGACAAACGCAAAGAACATGAAGAAGATTTTACCATATCTTTAATCGCATAGATAGAGGAGGACGTAAACTATGGCAAGAGTAAAGGGCGCAATCGGCGCAAAGAAAAGACATAACAGAACATTAAAGCTCGCTAAGGGCTACAGAGGAGCAAGATCCAAACAGTATAGAGTAGCAAAACAGTCTGTGATGAGAGCGCTCACCAGCGCATACGCAGGCAGAAAACAGAGAAAGAGACAGTTCAGACAGCTCTGGATCGCTCGTATCAACGCAGCGGCAAGAATGAACGGCATCTCCTACAGCAAGATGATGCACGGTCTGAAATTAGCAGGCGTGGAAGTAAACAGAAAAATGCTTTCTGAGATGGCAATCAGC
>DXEQ01000205.1 GCA_019114885.1 Candidatus Anaerobutyricum stercoripullorum | reverse complement strand
GGTCAACAACGCGGGCATCACCAGAGACGGTCTGATCATGGGTATGTCAGAGGAAGACTTTGACGCGGTGATCGATACGAACCTCAAGGGCAGTTTCAACTGTATCCGCTTTGCCAGCCGTCAGATGATGCGCAAAAAATACGGCCGCATCATCAACATCACCTCCGTATCCGGTGTGGCGGGCAATCCGGGACAGGCCAATTACAGCGCCTCCAAGGCGGGACTCATTGGGCTGACCAAGTCCGTGGCCAAAGAGCTGGCATCCAGAAATATCACGGCCAACGCCATCGCGCCGGGATTTGTCAAGACAGAGATGACCGATGTGCTTTCCGATGAGGTGAAGGAATCGGCCATGAAGCAGATTCCGCTGGCAAGATTCGCGGAGCCGGAAGATATCGCCAACGCGGCAGTTTTCCTGGCCTCCGACATGGCTTCCTATATCACGGGACAGGTTCTGCTGGTAGACGGCGGAATGGTTATGTAGAAAGAAGGGATTTTTGCATATGGAGAAGAGAAGAGTTGTCATTACCGGACTGGGCGCCATCACACCGATCGGCAATACGGTGGAAGAGTTCTGGAACGGCATTAAAGAAGAAAAGGTAGGTATCGGACCGATCACCAAGTTTGATACCACAGACTATAAAGTAAAGATCGCTGCGGAGGTCAAAGGTTTTGTTCCGAAGGAGCGGATGGATTTCAAGTCCGCAAAGCGTATGGAAGCCTTTTCCCAGTACGCGATCGTGGCGGCCACGGAGGCCATGGAAGACGCCGGTCTTAAGATGGAGGAGGAAGATCCGTACCGTGTGGGCGTGATCATCGGCTCCGGTATCGGCGGACTTTCCAGCATGGAAAAAGAACATGAGAAGATTCTCACCAAGGGACCGAAGAGAGTGAGCCCGATGCTGATTCCTATGATGATCAGCAATATGGCGGCAGGAAATGTATCTATCGCCCTCGGATGCAAGGGCAAATGTACCAACGTGGTGACTGCCTGCGCCACAGGCACCCATTCCATCGGCGACGCGCTGCGTGCCATTCAGTATGGCGACGCGGACGTGATGTTTGCCGGCGGAACAGAGAGCAGCATCACACCGATCGCTGTGGCAGGATTTACCAACCTGACCGCGTTATCTTCCGCGGAAGACGTGACGAGAGCATCCATTCCTTTTGACAAGGACAGAGACGGTTTTGTCATCGGCGAGGGAGCCGGCGTGGTCGTTCTGGAAGAACTGGAACACGCGAAGAAGAGAGGCGCGAAGATCTACGCGGAGCTGTCCGGTTACGGCGCAACTTCCGACGCCTTCCATATCACATCCCCGGCGGAGGATGGAAGCGGCGCGGCCAAAGCCATGGAGCTTGCCATGGAAGAAGCCGGTGTGAAACCGGAAGAGGTGGACTATGTCAACGCCCACGGAACCGGAACCCATCACAATGACTTATTTGAGACAAGAGCCATTCACCGTGCTTTCGGTGACGCGGCAGACCACTTAAAGGTCAGCTCCACCAAGTCCATGATCGGACATCTTCTGGGAGCGGCCGGAGCCGTGGAGCTCATCGCCTGCGTGAAGTCCATCGAGGAAGGATATATCCATCCGACTGTGGGCACAAAAGAGCCGGGTGAGGAATGTGATCTTGATTACGTTTTAGGCGGACCGGTACAGCAGGATGTCAATGTGGCCATCTCCAACTCCCTTGGATTTGGCGGACACAATGCGACCCTTCTGGTAAAGAAATATGAGGAGTGAGAAGAATGCAGTACGAAGAGATCTTAAAACTGGTGAAAGGGGTTGCGGAAGCAGGCCTCACTAATTTTGAATATACAGAGGGAAATATCCACATTTCCATGAGTTGCCCGGAAAATAAAGGACCGGCGGCTCCGGTTGCCGCCGTACAGGAAGGCGACATGCACATGGAGATTCCGGTGCCGCAGCCGGCACCTGCTCCACAGGTGGTTCCGGCAGAAGCACCGGCAGCCCCTGCAGTGGAAGCAGCACCTGCCCCGGCGGCAGTTCCTGCCGGCAATGTGGTGACCTGTCCGCTGGTCGGCACATTTTATGCGGCTCCGTCCGAGGACGCCCCGGCATACGTAAAAGTGGGCGATACCGTGAAGAAAGGACAGGTTCTCGGCATCGTGGAGGCTATGAAGCTCATGAACGAGATTGAGAGCGAGTATGACGGCGTTGTGACAGAGATCATGGTACAGAACGAGGAATCCGTGGAGTACGGACAGCCGTTATTCCGGATCGGATAAACAAGGAGATTATTATGAGACTGGGAATCAAAGAGATTGAACAAATTATCCCTCACAGACATCCGTTCCTTCTGGTGGATTATATCGAGGAGATGGAACCGGGCGTCAGCGCTGTGGGATATAAATGTGTGACATTCCGTGAGGATTTCTTCCGGGGACATTTTCCGCAGGAGCCGGTGATGCCGGGCGTGCTCACGGTGGAAGCGCTCGCGCAGGTGGGCGCTGTCGCCATCCTCTCCATGGAGGAGAATAAGGGAAAGACCGCGTATTTCGGCGGTATCAACAAATGTCGTTTCCGCGGCAAGATCGTTCCGGGCGACAAGGTGCGTCTGGAGACGAAGATCATCAAGGTGAAGGGACCGATGGGAATCGGCGAAGCCACTGCCAGCGTGGACGGCAAGGTTGTCGTAAAGGCAGAGCTTACATTTATGATTGGATAAAAGGAGAGAAAGATGATTCGGAAAATATTAATTGCAAACCGGGGTGAGATTGCCATTCGCATTATCCGGGCCTGCAGAGAGATGGGGATTGAGACCGTTGCAGTGTATTCCGAAGC
>DXEQ01000204.1 GCA_019114885.1 Candidatus Anaerobutyricum stercoripullorum | reverse complement strand
GTCCTGTCTTTTTTAATGACAGTCAGCGGGATGATCTCCACCTTCTCATAAGTGGTAAACCGTTTTCCACATTCATCACACTGTCTTCTCCTGCGGATTGACGCGTTGTCATCCGCCGGTCTGGAATCGATCACGCGGGTATTATCCATACCGCAAAACGGACACTTCATAGCTGTTCCTCCTGGTTGTTCTTTCATCCAAAAAGGACTGCCGGATACGTGTCGGCAGTCCCCCGTTTCATTTGTTATGTGTTCTCTGTATCAATTCCCCTGTGATCCGTCTCTGTTCCCCGACGGTTCACATGGCTGTCAGACTGTCTATTTGCTCAGCTTCTCGCGAAGCGCCAGGTTGATTCTTCCCATCTTATCGATCTCAAGAACCTTCACTCTCACTTTGTCGCCGATGTTGACCACATCTTCCACTTTGTTGACTCTGTCCCGGGACAGCTTGGAGATATGGATCAGACCGTCTTTGTTCGGAGCCAGCTGTACGAAAGCGCCGAAATTCATGATCCGGACAACCTCGCCCTCATAGATGGCGCCGACTTCCACAGGATCCACAATCAGGCGGATCAGCTCCATAGCCTTCTCAATCATCTCCTGCTCTACGCCGCAGATATCCACTCTTCCGTCGTCGTTGATGTCAATCTTCACGCCGGTCTGGTCAATGATGCTGTTGATGGTCTTGCCCTGTTTGCCGATGATCTCGCTGATCTTATCCGGCTCCACGTGCATCTGCTGAATCTTAGGCGCATATTTGCCAACTTCCGGTCTCGGCTCGGCGATAACCGGCTCCATGACATCCGTGAGGATGTACTCTCTGGCGATCTTGGCCTTTTTGATGGCTCCCTTGATGATATCCGGAGTCAGGCCGTGGATCTTGATATCCATCTGGATGGCAGTGATACCGTCATGGGTACCGGCCACCTTAAAGTCCATATCACCGAAGAAGTCTTCCAGACCCTGAATATCCGTGAGAATCAGATAATCATCGTCCGTATCTCCGGTCACGAGACCTGTGGAGATACCTGCCACCGGCTTTTTGATCGGCACACCGGCTGCCATCAGAGACAGCGTGGATGCGCAGACGCTGGCCTGAGAAGTGGAACCGTTGGATTCCAGAGTCTCTGACACGGTACGGATGGCGTACGGGAACTCTTCCTCACTCGGAAGTACCGGTACCAGTGCTCTCTCTGCCAGAGCGCCGTGACCGATCTCCCGGCGTCCCGGTCCGCGGCTCGGCTTGGTCTCGCCCACGGAATAACTCGGGAAGTTATAGTGATGCATATATCTCTTGGACGTGATATGCAGGTTGATGCCGTCCACCTTCTGCACCTCGGATAATGGCGCCAGAGTGGTGACAGTCATGATCTGCGTCTGTCCACGCTTGAACATACCGGAACCATGTACTCTCGGCAGGATATCGATCTCTGCGGAAAGAGGACGGATCTCGTCGATGGCTCTTCCGTCCGGACGCTTGTGATCCTTTAAGATCATCTTGCGGACGGTCTTTTTCTGGAACTTGTAGACAGCGTCGCCGATCAGCGGCAGCCAGTCTTCATGCTCCTGCTCATATCTCTCTGCCAGCTTCTCCTCGATCTGACGGATATTCTCCTCGCGAACCTGCTTCACATCCGTAAATACGGCCTCTTCCATGGCCTCCGGGGTGATGAACTCTACCATATCGTTCCACAGTTCTTCCGGCGTATCCACATGCTCATACTCATGTTTCTCCTTGCCGCATTCGTCCACGATCTTCTGAATAAATGTGATGATCTCCTGATTGATCTCGTGGGCTTTGAAGATAGCCTCGATCATCGTATCCTCCGGCACCTCGTTGGCGCCGGCCTCGATCATGATGACCTTCTGCGCGGTGGAAGCCACCGTGAGGGCCAGATCGGATACCGTCTGCTGTTCCTCCGTCGGGTTGACGATGAACTCTCCGTCGATCAGACCGATCTGCGTAGCGGCGATCGGGCCGTCAAACGGGATATCGGAAATACTGGTGGCGATGGAAGCTCCCAGCATCGCTGTCACTTCCGGAGAGCAGTCCGGATCTACGGACATGACAAGGTTATTCAATGTCACATCGTTTCTGTAGTCTTTCGGGAAAAGCGGACGCATCGGACGGTCGATGACACGGGATGTGAGCACCGCATGCTCGGACGCCTTACCCTCTCTCTTGTTAAATCCTCCCGGAATCTTACCGACAGAATACATCTTCTCTTCAAACTCCACGCTCAGAGGGAAGAAATCAATCCCCTCTCTCGGTTTGTCTGAAGCCGTTGCAGTGGATAACACAACGGTATCTCCATAATGCATAAATGCTGCGCCGTTGGCCTGTGCGGCAACCCTTCCGATCTCAACAGAGAGGGTTCTTCCGGCCAGCTCCATGGAAAACTGTTTCACCATTCCTTTTACCTCCTGAAAAATGTGACAGGACAATACGTAAACATCTGAAAATGTCCACCGCTGCCGACGGGGAAAGGGTTCTCCCGCAAAACCGGTACCCGGCAGACAAACTGTCCGTATTACACACAATTGGGAAGGCTCCGAAACAACTGAAAAACACACTGTACGCCAATGTGCTTTTCAGAAGTCCCGGTCATGCGCTTCCCACTGCCTGTCCTGTTATTACTATTGGCTAATCCTGCTTATTCTACCACAACTGTTCCGGGAATACCAGAACTTTTTTCCTGACGGGGCAAAAAAAGAAGGTGCTGCCGCACAAAATCATGAATGCAACAGCACCGATACGGAACGGGGAGACTGTGCGGACAAAGGTCCGCTGACTCTCCCCTCCCTTCTTAATTAAAGTATCCTTTCCGAAGGATACCCGAATATTTATTTGAAGTATTTCACACCGCTCTCGAACAGACGCATGTTCTGTTTCACATAGATGTTCTTCGCCACATACTCGCCCATACGCTCGGAGTGACCCATCTTGCCGAGTACCCGGCCGTCCGGGCTGATGATACCCTCGATGGCGTAGTAGGAACCGTTCGGATTGTAGTGGATATCCATGGTCGGCGTTCCCTTTAAGTTGACATACTGGGTTGCCACCTGACCGTTCTTGAAGAGCTTCTCAATCCACTCCTCGCTGGCGACAAAGCGTCCCTCTCCATGGGATACCGGAACAGCGTAGACCTCGTCGATGACAGCGCCTTTAAGCCACGGGGATTTGTTGCTGACCACCTTATTATATGCCATGGTGGAAACGTGACGTCCGATCTCGTTGGTGGTGAGTGTCGGAGAATCCTCTGTCTGCGGAACGATCTTGCCGTATGGCAGCAGTCCCAGCTTGATGAGCGCCTGGAATCCGTTACAGATACCTAATGCCAGACCGTCTCTCTCTTCCAAAAGCTTCATGACCGCTTCTTTGATCTTCTCGTTGCGGAATACGGACGCGATAAACTTCGCGGAACCTTCCGGTTCGTCTCCGGCGCTGAAGCCGCCCGGGAACATGATGATCTGAGACTGGGAGATTGCTTTCTCAAAAGCGTCCACAGACTCCAGAATATCCGACTCGGACTGGTTCCGGAATACGATGGTCTCCACCTCCGCGCCGGCGCGGCGGAACGCCTTCTCAGAATCATACTCGCAGTTGGTGCCCGGGAATACCGGGATGAATACCTTCGGCACAGCCACCTTGTTCTTGCAGATAAAGAACTCCCGTCCCATATACAGCGGCTGGGATACATTTCTGACGCCTGCCTTTGTCTTTGTCGGGAATACGCTCTCCAGCGGGGACTCCCACGCATCCAGCATCTCGTCAAAGGAGATCTCCACATCGCCTACAGTGATGTAATCATCCTCATTGACCTGCCCGATGTACGTACAGTACTCGCTGCCCACATCTGCAATATGGGAAGTCTCCAGTTCCAGAAGGAGGGAGCCGTAGCGCTTCTTATTTAACTCTTCCAGCGGCAGATCATCCACGATCTTCATACCGTAGCGGTTACCGAAGCTCATCTTGCTGATGGCCTCGATCAGTCCGCCGGCGCCCAGAGCGTAGGCGGAGATGATCACACCTTTTCTTGTGAGGCAGTGAATCTTATCGTAAATCGCTTTGGCCTTCTCATAATCCGGAATACCGTACTCGTCAAATGGGATATCCACACAGAGCAGACTGTCGCCCAGTTTCTTAAACTCCGGAGAAACGATGTGGGAGGCCTTCGTGTAATCTACCGCGAAGGATACCAGTGTCGGAGGCACATCGATGTCCTCAAAGGAACCGGACATACTGTCCTTTCCGCCGATGGCCGCGATACCGAAGCCTTTCTGCGCGTCATAAGCGCCTAAAAGAGCGGCAAACGGCTTGCCCCAGCGGTGCGGGTCCTCTCCCAGTCTCTCAAAATATTCCTGGAAGGTAAGACGGATCTTCTTGTAATCTCCGCCGGCTGCCACGATCTTGGCCACGGACTCCAGCACTGCGTAGACAGCACCGTGGTACGGGCTCCAGCTGGAAAGGTACGGATCAAAACCGTAGGACATCATGGTCGTTAAGTCTGTCTTTCCTTCCATGACCGGAAGCTTCGCCACCATGGTCTGAATCGGCGTGGTCTGGAACTTACCGCCGTACGGCATCAGCACGGTGCCTGCGCCGATGGAGCTGTCAAACATCTCCACCAGACCCTTCTTGGAACAGATATTAAGATCGGACAGCGTCTTAAGCCATACCTTCCTGATATCGTCTATCTTCTCCTGCTTCTCATAGTAGCAGTCTTCTTTCTTCGGCATCTCCACGATGACGTTGGTCTCCTGATGCGCGCCGTTGGTGTTGAGGAAGGCGCGGGAAAGGTTCACGATCTCCTTGCCTCTCCAGTGCATCACAAGGCGTTTCTCCTCTGTGACTGTGGCCACTGCCACCGCCTCCAGGTTCTCCTCCGCCGCGTAAGCCAGGAACTGGTCCACATCCTTCGGATCAAGGACTACTGCCATACGCTCCTGAGACTCGGAGATTGCCAGCTCTGTTCCGTCCAGACCGGCGTATTTCTTCGGCACCTTATCCAGATCGATCTGTAATCCGTCCGCCAGCTCGCCGATGGCAACGGAAACACCGCCTGCGCCGAAGTCGTTACATTTCTTAATGAGGCGGCTGACCTCTTCTCTGCGGAACAGTCTCTGAATCTTCCGCTCGGTCGGAGGATTACCTTTCTGCACCTCCGCGCCGCAGGTATCAATGGAAGAAGTGGTGTGCGCCTTGGAGGAACCGGTGGCTCCGCCGCAGCCGTCTCTTCCGGTCCGTCCGCCCAGAAGTACGATGATATCGCCCGGGTCGGAAGTCTCGCGGATCACGTTCTTTCTCGGAGCCGCGCCCATGACAGCGCCGATCTCCATACGTTTTGCCACATAGCCCGGATGATAGATCTCATCTACCAGGCCGGTTGCCAGACCGATCTGGTTACCGTAGGAGCTGTAGCCCTGCGCCGCGCCCACAGTGAGCTTTCTCTGCGGGAGCTTGCCCTTTAAGGTCTCTGCCAGCGGAACGGTCGGGTCCGCGCAGCCGGTCACACGCATGGCCTGATATACATAGGAACGGCCGGACAGCGGATCGCGGATCGCGCCGCCGAGACAGGTGGCCGCTCCACCGAACGGCTCGATCTCCGTCGGATGGTTGTGTGTCTCGTTCTTGAAACTGATGAGCCACTCTTCTGTCTTGTCCTCAAACTCCACCGGAACCACGATGGAGCAGGCGTTGATCTCGTCGCTCTCTTCCATGTTGTCGAGGATGCCGTCCCTTTTCAGCTTCTTCATGCCGAGGACCGCCAGATCCATGAGGCAGATGAACTTATCGTCACGGCCTGCGTAGATCTCCTCTCTGTCATTCTTATATTCTTCAAATGTCTTCTCAAACAGCTCTTTGTACGGGCCGTCCTCGAAAGAAATGTCCTTTAACTCCGTAGAAAATGTGGTGTGACGGCAGTGGTCGGACCAGTAGGTATCCAGCACCCGGATCTCCGTCATGGTCGGATTCCTGTGTTCCTCATCCCGGTAATAGTTCTGGATGTGCAGGAAGTCCTTAAATGTCATGGCAAGACCCAGGGAATCGTACAGCGCGCGGAACGCATCTTCCGGCATGTCTGTAAAGCCGTCAAACACGGAAACGTCCGCCGGCTCCTCGTACTCCATCACCAGCGTCTCCGGCTTCGTCTCGTCCGTCTCTCTGGAATCCACCGGATTGATGCAGTACTCCTTGATCCGGGCAAACTCTTCCTCTGTGATCGCCCCGGACAATACATAGGTAGTGGCGGAGCGGATGATCGGCTCCTCTTTTTCATTTAAAAGCTGCAGACACTGCACCGCAGAGTCCGCTCTCTGGTCAAACTGTCCCGGCAGGAACTCCACGCTGAATACGTGGTCTCCCTCTTCCCGCGGGAAGTCTTCCTCATATATAAAATCAACCGGCGGTTCTGAGAACACCGTTCCCTTCGCCTTCTGATATGTCTCCTCGGAAACATTCTCCACATCATAGCGAATCAGCACTCTGACACCCTGAATGTCATTCAGGAACAGATAGGACTGCAATTCTTCTGCCAGCTCTTTTGCCTTCACCGCATAATCCGGTTTTTTCTCCACATACAATCTTCTTACCTGATTCATACTTACCTCCAAAATCTATAGAAACATCCATTTTCAAAACCTGCCGCCCATAAAATTCTTTTTTCTCCGTGACAGCAAATCCGGGCATAGTTTCTCCTATTCATGATAACATTTTTTGCCGCTCTTTCAA
>DXEQ01000203.1 GCA_019114885.1 Candidatus Anaerobutyricum stercoripullorum | reverse complement strand
CATGATGCCGTTGTGGAATTCGATGGACACAAAATTAGAGGGGATGATCTTGCCCTCATGCTGTTTCTCCAGCACGGCGGCCCGGTGGAAGGACGTCAGACCGATGACGATACTGTGTTCCCTGGCAAGATTCAGATTATCCACCTTTTTTTTGTCCACAAAAACAGAAGGAACCTCATAATCCGTAATACCGTTCTCTTCATCCAGAAGCTGGCTGATGGACAAAATCGGATATTCGATTCCTTCACCGGGCACTTTGGGCTTTATACGATTCAGTACCACACCATGGGTAATCTGACTGATCTGTTCCAGCAGAAGTTCCACTTTACATTTCCCCTCTTTCACAAGTTATTTTCCATTATAACTTTTTTTTTATATTTCGGCAATACCTAAAAGATAATGGGAAATGTGCATAAATTACAGGGGGAAATGTGCATAAATATAGGAAGAAAAAGAAATGTATGTGAGAAAGGAGAAAAAATGGAATATCAGGAACGGATGATCAGAGAATTCGGAGGGGAACTTCTGACTGGGGGCGGCCATCGCATTTTATTTTTATCTGTGATCGGAGAGATTGAGGGGCATGATGTGACGGGGGAGAGGGTCAAGGCCACAAGGTACGAACATCTGCTTCCCCTCCTTGCCGGAGCGCAGGACGACGCGTCCATCGACGGTGTGCTGCTCCTCATCAACACGGTGGGCGGCGACTGCTCCTGCGGGCTGGCTGTGGCGGAGATGATCGCCTCCATCGACAAACCGGTGGTCTCCCTCATCATCGGGGACAGTCATTCCATCGGTGTTCCGCTTTCCGTGGCGTCGGACTATACCATCATCGCGCCCACGGCCACCATGCTCATCCATCCGGTCCGATTGAGCGGCACGGTGATCGGCGCGCCGCAGACCTTTGAGTATTTTAAACTGATTCAGGACCGGATCATTGACTTCACTGCGGGACATTCCCGGGCCCCGAAGGAGGAACTGGAGCGGATGATGCTGCGAAAGGGAATTCTGGCAAAGGATCTGGGGACCATCCTGGTGGGAGAGCAGGCCGTAGAGGCGGGGCTTGCCGACCGGGTGGGAGGTATCGCGGAGGCTTTCGCCTGGCTGCACAGCGCCATTTCTGCGAAAAAAGGCGAATAAAAAACTGTTATTTTCATAAAAAACGCGACTTTTTTTCTTGTATCATTTATGGTATTATCAGATGAGAATCCGCCCATGGGGCAAAAGACAGGTTGTTAAGAGGTGGATAATCAGCAGATGATTATCTGGTTATAAGTAATAGATGGTTATAAGAGATAAAAGGGAGTTAAGAAATGGCAGATAACAGTAATGTGAAAAAAAAGAACAGCAGCGTTTCCGGCAGCCGG
The DNA here is from genome assembly GCA_019114885.1 of Candidatus Anaerobutyricum stercoripullorum. Classification (GTDB taxonomy): domain Bacteria; phylum Bacillota; class Clostridia; order Lachnospirales; family Lachnospiraceae; genus Anaerobutyricum; species Anaerobutyricum stercoripullorum. The sequence continues at coordinate 8,133 of DXEQ01000203.1, read as the reverse complement.
AAGCGGACCGGGGCGTCTCCGGCCTCAAAGACTTCCTCCAGAAGCCGCAATGCAGGGAGATCCTCCGGGAAAAAATCAGGAAGCAGGTCTTCCCGGAAAGCGGAAGTGTCCCGGGGAATCCCCATGAAAAATGAGATACAGTTAGTGGCTTCTTTTGGCATCATGATCTTGATGATGCTCAGCAATTTCGGATGGTGCGGCATGGTGGGCGTGTGGCTCAGCAGCTTTTTCTTCGGAATCTTCGGCTGTGTGCAGTATGTGATGCCGGTGGCCTTCTTTTTGATGGTGACGGTACTTCTTGCCAATGATTACAGTCTCCTCGCCATGAAAAAATGTGGCGCCGGTTTTGTGGTGCTTACCATGATCTCTTCTTACGCTCAGCTGATGTACCAGCAGGATGTGAAGGAGTTCTACGACCTCTTTGCGGTGGCAGCCTCAGACCACCGGGCCGGGGGCGTTCTGGGCGGCGGCATCGGGCTGTTGCTGCAGGGCTGGTTCGGAACGGCGGGGGCCATCGTGATCATCTCCTGTGTTCTTCTGCTGGCGCTGATCATGCTGACCCAGCGCTCTTTTGTGGGATTTTTCGGAAAGAGTGTCCGTCAGGTGAAGACGGCGGCGGATAAGGCCGGCGAGAAGCGGCGGCAGGCCCGGAAAGAAAGGGAGACGGCGGCAGACAAGCTTCGTGAAAAACAGTGCGAAGAAAAAATCCGGGAGATGGAAGAGAAGAAGGCGCAGAAGGCCACGGATAAAAAGGCACAGAAGGCCATGGAAGAAGAGGGCCGGACAGCAGGAGCGGAAGCCTCTGGAGAGCCGGACAGCCGACGGCAGAACATGGGCGCTTTGAAGATGTCGGCCGGACCGGCGGCAGAGAAGAAGAGAAAGCAGCCGGATATCCGCATCCATATCCCGATCTTCACTCCGGAGGGCGAAGTGAAGAAAAAGGATTCGCTGCGGGAACTGCACCCGGAGTTCTATCCGTTTACACCGGAAGACGGGAAGACGGAAGCCTTTGACGGCAGTCTGGATTTCTCGGCGATTGTTCCGGATGCGGAGCAGACCGGGGAGACGTTCTCCGGCGGCGCGGCAGAAGGATGGCCGCAGACCGGCGGGATGGCGGATGAGACGCCGGAGAGCCCGACCGGAACTACAGAGGCAGATGATTCGTCTGACGGACCGGCGGCCGCGGCCGGAGCTGCTGTGACCGGAGACGAAGGCGCAGCCCGCACAGCGGCCAGAGAAGTAAGAAATGTTATGCCGGCCGGCGGGGACAGAGCGCATACGCCAGCGGCGGGCGACCGGTCAGATTCTGTGCAAGCTGGGGCTGAGTCGCAGAGAGATTCCACCCAGGCAGCGGCAGACGGTGGAGCAGATTCCATACAGACGGTGGCAGCCGGGGCGCAGGAGCCGGTATCGGCAGCGGCAGGCGACCGGCCAGATTCCGTACAAGCCGCAGACGAGGCGGAGATGTTCCGTATTGTGGATGACGTGGAGGAGCGGCCGTCGGAAGGACTGCCGGACGAGATCGTTCTTTCCGGCCGGGAAGCTCAGTCCGGAAAGAAGGAAAGCGCACCGCAGGCCGGGAACACGGCCCGGACCGCGCAGCCGGAGCAGGAAGCCGCGGTGACCATCAACCGGGCGGGAACCCCGGCCCCGGCGCCTGTCCGCAGACCGGCGAAGAAAGAGGAGTACATTTTCCCGCCGATGAATCTGCTGACGACCGAGAAGCAGAAGCTTCCGGAGGATTATAACAGGACGCTCAAGGAGACGGCCATGAAGCTGCAGAGCACGCTGGAGAGTTTCGGCGTGCGGGTGACCATCACCGACATCAGCTGCGGCCCGACGGTGACCCGGTATGAGATGTTCCCGGAGCAGGGAACCAAGGTCAGCAAGATTCTCTCCCTGACAGATGATATCAAGCTGAATCTGGCGGCCTCCGATATCCGTATCGAGGCGCCGATCCCGGGCAAGGCGGCCATCGGCATCGAGGTGCCGAACAAACAGAATATGATCGTACATTTCCGGGAGCTGGTGGATAACCGGGTATTCCGGAACTTTAAGTCAAAACTGGCCTTTGCCGTGGGTAAGGATATCGGCGGGAAGATCGTGGTGGCCGATCTGGCCAAGATGCCGCATCTTTTGATCGCCGGAGCGACCGGTTCCGGTAAGTCCGTCTGTATCAACACCCTGATCATGAGTATCCTCTATAAGGCGAAGCCTGCGGAGGTCAAGCTGATCATGATCGATCCGAAGATGGTGGAGCTCAGTACATATAATGGAATTCCACATCTGCTGATTCCGGTGGTCACCGATCCGAAGAAAGCTTCCGGGGCGCTCAACTGGGCGGTGGCGGAGATGACGGACCGGTACAAGAAGTTCACCGAGACCGGCGTCCGCAATATCGAGGGCTACAACAAGAAGGTGGATGAACTCATCGCCTCCGGTCAGGTGGACGGGGAGAAGCTGTCCCGGATGCCGCAGATCGTCATCATCATCGACGAGCTGGCGGACCTGATGATGGTGGCTCCGGGCGAGGTGGAGGACGCCATCGTGCGGCTGTCCCAGCTGGCCCGCGCGGCGGGCATCCATCTGGTCATCGCCACCCAGCGGCCTTCGGTCAACGTCATCACGGGACTGATCAAGGCAAATGTACCGTCCAGAATCGCCTTTGCCGTATCTTCCGGGGTGGACAGCCGGACCATCATCGACATGAACGGCGCGGAGAAGCTTCTGGGCCGGGGTGATATGCTCTTTTATCCGTCCGGTTATCAGAAACCGGTCCGGGTGCAGGGAGCCTTCATCTCCGATGCGGAAGTGGGACGTGTCGTGGAGTTCTTAAAAGAAAATGAGGATGTGGCGGTTTATGACGCCGATGTATCGGAAAAAATTGAAAATAAAATAAAGAACGGCAGCATAAACAGTGAGAGAGACGAATACTTTGAGGCGGCGGCCCGTTTTATCATGGAAAAGGATAAGGCGACCATCGGTATGCTGCAGCGGATGTTCAAGATTGGGTTCAACCGGGCGGCCCGGATCATCGACCAGCTGGCGGACGCCGGCATCGTGGGACCGGAAGAGGGAACAAAGCCGCGGAAGATCCTCATGTCACCGGAGCAGCTGGACGCCTTTTTTGAGGAAAGTTTATAGGTGACGGGATCATGTTGACCCGGACTACGCAGCCAGTGCGCGGCCCGGGGTGAGAACAGGAACAAAGATGCCATAATCCGGACTGATTTCGGAATGTTCTTTACGAATGGGAAAAAGTGTTGTATCATAAAATATCCTGCGCAGAGATCTCCTGCGCGGACAGGCTGCCGTGGCAGGAAAAGATACGCTCTGCCACAGGCAGAAGGCAGATTCGCTTCCGCCTGTTTTGGCGGCGGCGAAAATCCAAAACAGAAAAGAGTGAAAACATGGCAATAAGAATTGACGGAAAGAAGATTTCCGCAGATATCAAGGAGGAACTGAAAGAGCAGGTGGCCGACCTGAAAAAGGACGGCGTCTCCGTCTGTCTGGCAGTGATTCAGGTGGGCAACGACCCGGCTTCCACTGTCTATGTGGGCAATAAGAAAAAGGCCTGTGCTTACATCGGCATCGAGTCAAGAGCCTACGAACTGCCGGAGGAGACGACGGAGGAAGAACTGTTGGCGCTGATCGATCAGCTGAACAATGATGACAGTGTCAACGGTATTCTGGTGCAGCTCCCGATTCCGGATCACATGGATGAGAAGAAGGTGATCGAGGCCATCTCCCCGAAGAAGGATGTGGACGGATTCCATCCGCAGAGTGTGGGAGCCCTCTCCATCGGAGAGCCGGGCTTTGTCTCCTGCACGCCGGCGGGCATCATCCAGCTACTGAAGCGTTCCGGCATTGAGATTGAGGGAAAGGAATGTGTTGTGGTGGGCCGCAGCAACATCGTGGGCAAGCCGATGGCCATGCTTCTTTTGCGGGAAAATGGAACGGTGACCGTCTGTCATTCCCGCACCCGCAACTTAAAAGAAGTGTGCCGGAGGGCGGATATCCTGGTGGCAGCCATCGGAAAGCCGAAGTTTTTTGACGCTTCCTACGTGAAGGACGGCGCCGTGGTCATTGACGTGGGTATCCATCGGAATGAGAATAACAAGCTCTGCGGAGATGTGGATTATGACAGTGTGATCGATAAGGTCAGCGCCATCACCCCGGTTCCCGGCGGTGTGGGCCCGATGACCATCGCCATGCTGATGCACAACTGCGTGGAAGCGGCATTGAGGATGAAAAAGTAGATGAAAAATGTATTGTTTATTTCTCTGGGCTGTGACAAGAACCTGGTGGACAGCGAGAAGATGCTTGGGCTTTTAAACGAGAGCGGCTATACCATCGTGGAGGATGAGGCACAGGCGGACGCCATCGTCATCAACACCTGCTGTTTTATCCATGACGCCAAGGAGGAGAGCATTGAGACGATTCTCGAGATGGCCTCCTGGAAGGAAAGGGGACGTTTAAAGGCGCTGGTCATCACCGGATGTCTGGCTGAGAGATACAAAGACGAGATCGCGGAGGCGCTCCCGGAGGTGGACGCCGTCATTGGGACAACCGGATATACCAGGATTGTGCCGGTGCTCGATCAGTTACTGGAAGCACAGACGGCAGACGCCAGACAGGACGGGGCAGCGGCAGATGCCGGGACCGGTTATTCAGGAGAGGATCCGGTACAGGAAGGACGTCCGGTCATTTACTGCCCGTCCATCGATCTTCTTCCCCCTTCCCTGCCGGATAAGCGGGTGGTGACCACGGGGTCCTACACGGCGTATCTTAAGATCGCGGAGGGCTGCAACAAGCGATGCAGCTACTGTGTGATTCCGTATATCCGGGGCAGGTATCGGAGTTTTCCGATGGAAGACCTGCTGGAGGAAGCCCGGCGGCTGGCAGAAGGCGGCGCCAGAGAGCTGATTCTTGTGGCGCAGGAGACCACCGTGTACGGCACGGATCTGTATGGCAGGAAGATGCTGCCGGAATTGTTGAGAAGGTTATGCCAGATCGAAGGTCTGGCCTGGATCCGGATTCTTTACTGTTATCCGGAAGAGATCACCGATGAACTCATTCAGGTGATGAAGGAAGAACCGAAGATCTGTCATTATCTGGATATCCCGATCCAGCACAGTGAGGATCTGATCTTAAAGCGGATGGGAAGAAGGACAGACAGGGCGGAGCTTACCGCGCTGATCGGGAAGCTTCGCAGGGAGATTCCTGATATCGCGCTGCGCACGACTCTGATCACCGGTTTCCCGGGCGAGACGGAAGAAGACTTTGATCATATGGTCACATTTGTGGAAGAGATGCGGTTTGACCGCCTGGGTGTGTTCACCTACTCGCCGGAAGAAGGAACGAGGGCGGCGGACATGGAAGGACAGATCGCGGAAGAAGTCAAGGAAGCGCGCCGCGACCGCATCATGGAGCTGCAGCAGGAGATCTCCGCCGAAGAGACCCGGGAAAAAGTGGGTGAGGAGATGGACGTCCTGATCGAGGGATACCTGTACGAAGAAGATATTTATGTGGGAAGGACCTACAGGGACGCACCGAAGGTGGACGGCAATGTATTTGTCCGCGCCGAGGAGGAGATGATCTCCGGCGATATCGTGCCGGTGCGTATCACGGGTGCAAGCGAATATGATTTGATGGGAGATGTTATTTATGAAGATGAATTTACCGAATAAGCTTACGATCGTCAGAATGATACTGGTGCCGTTTTTTGTATTTTTTATGCTGGTGGACTCCTCCATCGTGCCGTATGAGTACGCGAAATGGATTGCGCTGGTGATCTTCTGCGTGGCCAGCATCACAGATTTTCTGGACGGTTACATTGCCAGAAAAAATAATCTGGTCACCAATTTCGGAAAGTTTATGGACCCGCTGGCGGATAAGATTCTGACCTGCTCCGCATTTATCTGTCTGATCGTGACAAGACCGGACAGCATGCCGGCATGGATCGTCATCATCATCATTGCCAGAGAGTTTGTCATCAGCGGTTTTCGTCTGGTGGCCAGCGACAAGGGAGTCGTTATCGCGGCCAGCTACTGGGGCAAGTTCAAGACGAACTTCCAGATGTTTGCCATCATCCTGCTGATCGCGGATTTTGGCGGTCCGGTGGCCTTTGTCATCGAACAGATTCTTGTATACATCGCATTGATCCTGACCATCGTGTCCCTGGTGGACTATCTGGCCAAGAACATTGACGTCCTGAAAGAGGGAGGAGAGGAGTAACCATGAGCTCAGGCCGAAGAATTGTGGAAGTGCCGGTGGAGAAAAAGATTGAGCGCATACTGAAAAGCAGGAAGCTGACCGTCACCACGGCGGAATCCTGTACCGGCGGTCTGATCGCGGGTACGCTTGTCAATGTTCCCGGTATTTCTGAAGTCTATAAGGAAGGTTACATTACCTACTCCGATGAGGCAAAGATGAAGCTTCTCGGTGTGAGAGAGGAGACCCTCGCCAAATACGGCGCCGTTTCCCGGCAGACAGCCATCGAGATGGCGGAGGGAGCGGCCAGGGCCGCCGGAGCGGATGCCGCCATCGCGGTGACCGGCATCGCGGGACCGGACGGCGGCACGGAGGAAAAGCCGGTGGGCCTTGTGTACATCGGATGCACCGTGGAAGGAAAGACCATCGTAAAGCGCTGTTTTTACGGCGGAGACCGGATGGCCGTGCGGCAGGCTGCAGCGAAGGAGGCGCTGGATATCCTCTACTGTCAGATTCTTTCTGATGCGTGAGATCGCATTTGCATATGAGAACGCATAAAATGTGTGGAAATAAAAACATATTTTATGCGTTTTTTTCTTGATTTTTTGCGCTAATTGATATAGTCTATATAACACAACACATTTACTGTTACCACCATTTTTTCCATAAAGATGGAAGAACATGTATTTGTGTGCCGATACAGTCAGGGAGAAGGATGCCGCCTGTGATGAGGCGGGATGGAGAAACGTGAGAGAAAGAAAGGGTGAAAGCATGCTGATAGAGATTGATTTTAACAGTCCGGAGGCCATATACATACAGCTTCGCAATCAGATCGTGATGGAGATCGCGCAGGACCGGCTCCACGACGGGGATTCCCTCCCTTCCGTGCGGAGTCTGGCAAGGGACCTCGGAGTGAACATGCACACCGTCAATAAGGCATATGCCATTCTCCGGGAGGAAGGTTATCTGAAGCTGGACAGGAGAAGGGGAGCTGTCGTTTCCGTGGAGAAGGCCAGCAAGGAGCGGGAGCTGGAGAAGATCAATGCCTATATGCAGATGATCGTCGCCCAGGCCATCTGTAAGGAGATTACAAAGGAAGAGATGAAGCAGATCGTGGGCGAGATGTACGATACTTTTCGGCTGCTTTAAAGAGGACAGACAGCGCAAAGGAGCGCGGTAAGGGATACCCCTGTCAGACAGGGGAGCCGATTGTGAAGACGCGAAAGACAGACAGCGCAAAGGAGCGCAGCGAAGGATATCGCTGCCAGACAGAGGAATGAAGGTGAGATTTTATGAATAAGAGATATAATGAATTTGCCTCCCGCGCCCTCTCCAGGGCGGAGGAGGACGCGAAGGCCTGCCGGCAGAAGTACGTCGGTACAGAGCATCTGATACTGGGACTTTTGTCCGAGGAGGATTCCATGGCCGGACGGGTTCTCTCGGAGAACGGTATGACGTATGAGACATTTTTTGATGCGGTGCTGGGGCAGTCGGCTGCCCTCGGAGATAATGAGAAGGCCGCGTTTATCGGATACAGCCCGAAAGCGGAGGAGGTCCTTGACAAGAGCGGACTGGAGGCGGAGCGGTTCCGGGCGGAGACCATCGGAACGGAGCATATCCTGCTGGCTGTTCTCAAGGAGACAGATTGCATTGCCATCCGTCTGCTCAAGGGACTGAATGTGAACCTGAAGAGGATTTACGTGGATATCCTCGTCACCCTGGGTGTGGATCCTTCCCGTGCCCAGAAGGAATACCAGATGGTGACCGGGCAGAGGAAGAACCGGAGAAGGACGTCCATGACGGAGGCCTTCTGTGAGGATCTGACTGCGAAGGCCAGAGACGGCAGTCTGGATCCCATCGTCGGAAGAAAGGACGAGCTCACCCGGGTGATTCAGATTCTGAGCCGCCGGACCAAGAACA
>DXEQ01000202.1 GCA_019114885.1 Candidatus Anaerobutyricum stercoripullorum | reverse complement strand
GGAGGAACAGGAATGTGCCCGGGAACAGGGAGAACTGCAGTGGACCGATTATGGTGTATCCGGGGTGGCGGTGTTTCAGTTGAGCCGGTTTGCCATCCTGGCGCTGGAGGAAGGAAAGCGGGTTCGTCTGTCTCTGGACTTTCTGCCGGAAAAAGCGGAAGAGGAGACAGTGGAACTGCTTCGGGAACTTTCCCACTGCTGCGGATACAAAACAGGAACGGAGCTGCTGGACGGCATCCTTCCGGCAAAACTGACTCCGGTTCTGCTGCGGGAGGCCGCCGTGGACGAAAAGAAAAAAGCGTCCCGGTGGGATGAAAAAGAGATCCGACGCCTGGCCTCGGCACTCAAGGCTTTCTCCCTTCGCATATCAGGGTATGTGGGGTATGAGAAAGCCCAGGTGACCCGGGGCGGCGTGGATCTTCGGGAACTGACCGGACAACTGGAATCCGTCATTTGTCCGGGGCTGTTTTTTGCCGGGGAAGTGCTGGATGTGGACGGAACCTGTGGCGGCTATAATCTGCAATGGGCTTTTTCCAGCGGCAGCGTAGCCGGGAAAGCAGCATATGAGAGAAACCGCAGGATGGATTCAGAAGGTATTGTCTGATTCCTCCTGACCGGATACCGGCTGTTTTGTGAATACGGTAAGAATTTGGCGGATCACCTGATGAAGATATGGCAGATACTCCTCCATGGAGACCGGCCCCTCCTTCAGGATACAGCTGCAGCAGGTGGAACCAACCAGTTCAATAATGGTAAAAAGGACGATATCGGGCTCTTCGCAGACGATATGGTCCTTTTTCATCTGCTCCAGATAATACTCGTAAAACTGCTGAGACTCACTGGTCATGGTCTGCTCAAAGGTGTGCTTGAATATACCCCAGGAAAGATTCTTGTAAATAAAGCGCAGAAGAGCCGGGTCTTTCTCCAGATCGCCGATGATATGATCGACCACAAAAAGCATCTGGTTTTCAAAACCGTGGATATTACGTCCGGCGATGGCCTGATGAGCGCGGAGAAAAAGCTGACCGGTCTTGTGGATGATCAGCTGATCGCGCAGGTCATACTTGTCTTTGAAATATAAATAAAAGGTTCCTTTTGCCAGACCGGCCCGGTTTACGATATCGGAGATCGTCGTTTTGGCGAAGCCCTTCTCCGTAAACAATTCAAATGCGGTCTGCAAAAGCGTCGTGTTTTTTAATTTCTTTTTTCGTTCGATTTTTCCCATTCTACTTTCTCCTAAACTGACTTTTAATCATATTACAATAATTGAAGAAAAATTACAAGATTCCTCAGAAGTATTCTAAAAAAACAAAAAGTGACTAAAATTCATTTTCTATAGAAAGAAACCTTGTGCAATATTAATATTGACCGTTGGTCATTTTTGATTATAATAAAACGTGAATAAAGGGACCCTGCATTGCGGGATTCCCCGACCGCGCCGGGCAGCGTGCAGGGAAGCAATGGTCTGACGTGGTACGGACAGTATTTTGCAGACTGGGAGGATGATCACATTGATAAAAATGGGTAAATGGATCGCAAAACACAAATGGCTGATTCTGATTATGGGGTTTTTGCTTCTGATCCCGTCGTTTCTGGGGATGGCAGCCACCCGGGTCAATTATGACCTGTTAAGTTATCTGCCGGAGACTCTGGAGACTGTAAAAGGGCAGGATGTGATGGTGGATGAATACGGGATGGGCGCGTTCTCCATGGTTGTTGTCGAGAACATGGAGCTTAAGGATGTGGCGAAACTGGAAGACGATTTCAGCCAGGTGGAACATGTGAAAGACGTGCTCTGGTATGACGACGTGGCGGATCTGAGCCTGCCGGTGGAGATGCTGCCTGAAAAACTGCGGGAAGCCTTTTTTCAGGGTGACGCCACAATGATGCTGGTTCTCTTTGATGATACCACTTCTTCTGACGAGGCGATGCATGCTGTCGCCGATATGCGGAAGCTGGCCGGAGAACAATGTTTTATCAGCGGCATGACCGGCATCGTCAATGACATCAAAGATATCGCATTGAAAGAACTGCCGGTCTATGTGGTCATAGCAGCCGGTCTTTCCTTTGTGGTGCTGGAACTGGCGATGGAATCTTTTCTTGTTCCGGTGTTTTTCCTCATGAGTATCGGCATTGCCATAGTCTATAACCTGGGCAGCAATGTCTTTCTGGGAGAGGTCTCTTATATCACAAAGGCGCTGACCGCAGTGCTGCAGCTGGGCGTCACCATGGATTATTCCATCTTTCTGCTGAACAGCTTTGAGGAGAATAAACAGAGGTTTCCGAAGGACAAGGTGACCGCCATGGGATATGCCATCTCCAATACATTTCGTTCCATCGTGGGAAGCTCCGTGACGACCATCGCCGGATTTGCGGCGTTATGTTTTATGACCTTCGCCCTGGGCCGCGATCTGGGAATCGTCATGGCCAAGGGTGTGATCATCGGCGTGCTGTGCTGTGTCACCATCCTGCCGGCATTGATTCTCACCTTTGACCGTCAGATCGAGCACACCTCGCATCGTCCGCTGATTCGCAGCACCGACCGGGTATCCGGATTTCTGATCCGTCATTATAAAATATGGACGGCAGTTTTTCTGATCCTTCTGCTGCCGGCCATCTACGGGAATGACCACACGGAGGTATATTACAATATCGCCCGGTCGCTTCCGGATTCTCTGCCGAGCAATGTGGCCATGGAGAAACTGGAAGATGACTTTGACATGAGTACGGTCTACATGATCATGATGGATAAAGATATGGAGGCCAAAGACAAGGTGGCCATGCTGGAGCAGATCGAGGAGATCGACGGTATCAAATGGTGTATCAGCATGAACTCCCTGATCGGACCGGCGGTGCCGGATGCCATGATACCGAAAGATGTGAAAGAGATGCTGCAAAGCGGCAATACGGAGCTGGCCTTTCTCTGTTCCGAATATGACGCTGCCACGTCGCAGGTCAACCGGCAGATCGCGGCGGTAAATACAATCACAAAGGACTATGACAAAGACTCCATGGTCATCGGGGAAGCGCCGCTCATGCGGGATCTGGAAGAGGTGACAAATGTGGATATCCGCAACGTAAATCTGGCGTCGGTGATCGCTATTTTTGTGATCATTCTGCTGGTGTTCAAATCCCTCTCCCTGCCGGTGATTCTTGTGGCGGTCATTGAATTTGCCATCGCCGTCAACATGGCGGTCCCGTTCTACCAGAATACGAGTCTGCCGTTTGTGGCAAGCATCGTCATCGGTACAATTCAGCTGGGAGCCACCGTGGATTATGCTATCGTCATGACCAGCCGCTATGTCCGGGAGAGAAAAGACGGGAAAAGTAAAAAAGAAGCGGTGCGCATTGCGCACAGGACAAATATGCTCTCCATCATCACCAGCGCGCTGAGTCTGTTTGCCGCCACGTACGGAGTGGCCTGCTACTCCAGGGTGGATATGATCGGCGCGATCTGTACGCTGCTGGCCCGGGGAGCCCTGATCAGCATGGTTGTCGTCATCACGCTTCTGCCGGCCCTGTTCCTGCTCTTTGATCCGGTGATCTGCCGGACCACCGCAGGAATGGGAAAACTTTGCGGTACAAAAAAGGAGGAGTCAAAATGAGAAATCAGAAATTTATAAAATATACATCCAAAACATTTGCACTTATCATG
>DXEQ01000201.1 GCA_019114885.1 Candidatus Anaerobutyricum stercoripullorum | reverse complement strand
CTCCTTTCCTTTCCTGTAATAGAAAAACTTTCTTTTTATTCCAATATCTTCGTCAATAACAGAAAAATATGTCACACTTTTCGTCACAGTTCACACTTTCTTTAAAAAGCGGTCAAAATCGGGACATATTTTTCTATTATACTGTTATCAGCAACAAAGAAATCCCTCTATTTCTTGTGGCTAAAGATTTTTTTCATATTTTGAAGCCCATAGGTTTAGACGTATGGGCTTCCTCCTTTTTTTATGTGTCAACCCCCGGTAAATATGTATTTACCGGGGGTTGGCCGTTTCTCTTACTTTGTCTTGATCTTCATCACATTGGACCACTTGGAGTAATAAGTCTCTCCGCCGGATTTCTTGTAGGTGCGCACCCTCACGAAATATTTTTTCTTCTTTTTCAGATTCTTAAAGGTGTATTTGTTGGTGTTCTTCTTCACCGTCACCTTTTTCACATTAGAAGAGAAATCTTTCTTCGTGGAGCACATGATCATGTAGCCGGTCACCTGTTTCTCTTTCTTCGCCCATTTGACCTTGATGCTTCTCTTGCCCTTCACCAGCTTTTTGAGTTTCGTCGCCTGCGGACGGATCTTGAAGGTCATGATCCGGGAGCCGTTGAAGTTGCCTCTGCCCAGAATCATCACCGCGGCGGTTCCCACCTTCTTGTTATCCACATAGCTGATGGTGTAGTCCACATCTTTTGCCAAAGTCATATGTCCGGTCACCTTGTTATCTTCACCCAGAATATCAAAGGTGAAAGTCACGTCCGGCGTCATCTTCTGTCCGGTATAAATATAGGTCTTCTTGGAGAGATCCGGCGTAAAGTCCAGTTCATAGATATTCTTCGGCGTGATCTCAAAGGTCATGGCCCGCTCGCCGGTGTAGTTGCCTTTGCCGACCACGGTGCCGGAAGCCGTTCCCACATTCAGATTGTTGGAGTAATCCTTCATGCGGTAATCTTTGGAGCGCTCCAGCTTCATGCCGTTATAATACATATCCACGCCGGAGTTCAGCGGTCTTCCCTTATAGACCTTATTCCGGCCCTTCATCTCCAGATCGCTGATGTCCTTCGGCTTGATGGTAAATGTAACCTTGCGCTCTCCCGTGTAGACGTTCTGTCCTGCCGCGGCCTTCACAAGGATCGTGGCCGTTCCGGCGTTGGTATTGTTCTCATATGTAACCGTGTAATCTTTATCCTTCTGCAGAGTTCCCTGCTCTGTCTGTACCGGAGTCTGGTCATCGCCGGCAGTGCCATCGTCTGTTCCGCCGCCGGCAGTGCCATCATCTGCTCCACCTGTCTGACTTCCTGCGGTTTCACCGCTTCCAGTATCACCGCCGGCAGTATCGCCGGTCTCGCCGGTCTCTTCCTTCACCACCGGTCCTTCCACCACGATCTCCGGCGTGATGGCGCTGCCGCTGTAAGTGTGATCCTCTTCTTTCAGAGTAATGGTAAACTCTTCCGAACTTAAATCCATGGCCTGCGTAACCGTCTCGCCGCCCTCGCCCGGCGTCTCGCTTCCCGCGCCGTCACCGGCGTTCGTCGTCTCCGCGCAGACCGCTGCCGGAGCATTCCAGCCCCCCGCCGTCTTTACTGCGTACGCGGTCATGCCGCCGCAAAATACTCCTGCCATCAACAACACAAATAATCTGCTCTTCCATCGTAAATGCATCCAATACCTCCTTTTCCCTTCTGCTGCGAAATCCTTTCCCTGGGGACCGTCTTCCGCGTCAGAAATTTATGTAACTTTTTTGTAACATTTTAGCATGTAAATGTGACCCTAAGATGTTATTTTTGTACGAAACACAGCCTCACATCTGACCGGCAAGGTAATTGATAAACTGCTGTGCCGTCCGTCCGGAAATACCTCCGTGAGATAACTCCCACTTGTTGGCCTGGGCGCAGAGTTCCTCGTCGGAGAGGGTGATCTGCGGATATTTTCTGGCCAGATTGCGGACAATATCGAAGTATTCCTTCTGGGACGGTTTGGAAAAGTTGATCGTGATTCCGAACCGGTAAACTAAGGACAGCTTCTCCTGCATGGTATCAGACCGGTGCATCTCCTCGTCCATATCCGACCGGTCGTTCCAGGTCTCCCGGATCAGATGACGCCGGTTGGATGTGGCGTAGATCAGCACGTTATCCGGCCGTGTCTCCATGCCGCCCTCGATCACCGCTTTCAGGTATTTATACTCAATCTCGAATTCCTCGAAAGAGAGATCGTCCATATAAATGATAAACCGGTAGTTCCTGTTCTTCACATGGCTGATAATCTGAGACAGATACTTGAACTGATGCTTGTAGATCTCGATCATTCGCAGCCCCCGGTCATAGTATTCGTTCAGGATTGCCTTGATGCTGGTGGATTTACCTGTGCCGGCGTCGCCAAATAAGAGGCAGTTGTTGGCCGTCCTGCCGCTCACGAAAGCCTCCGTATTGTCGATGAGCTTCTTTTTCTGAATCTCATAGCCGGTGAGATCGTCAAGGACCACCTTGTCCAGATTATTGATCGGTACCAGATCCGGCATCCCCTCGTCTCTCTCCACAATGCGGAACGCCTTGTTGAGGCCGAACATACCCACGCCGTACTCCTTATAAAAACCGGTCACCGCGTCAAAAAACTGGTCCACATCCTCCGCTGCGGCCAGCACATCCGAGAGGGCCCGCACCTTTTCGCTGACATTTTTGTTATACATCCTCTCCTGTTTCACCACGGCCTTATAGTGGAGAAGCGTGGAGAAACAGTCGATAGCCAGCGTCTCCTCGATGGGCCGGAAATCATAATGAAACAGGTTCATGAATGCCTGAAAATCATTTTTGGCAAAGTGATTGACCGTGCCGTCGTTGGCGCCCACCTTCTCGCTGGTCAGGCTGAAAGAGTTCTCATTGGTGATGAGCACAAAGGTCAGATAATTGTGCCACAGATTCTTGTCAAATCCATAGGTCGTCGCCAGATCAAGAAGCTTCTTGATCTCCCGATAAATGTCTGTGATCAGTTCCTCGCTGCGGTAATGACAGCTGTCAAACCGCTTGAATATCTCCGATAATCTGCGGAGGATGCTGTCCTCTCCCAGATTCCGGTATAAGATCAGTTTTGATACTTCACGATACATGTTCCGGGTCCTCCTCCTTCAGATAGTCATTGATCATGCTGTCCACGTCCACACCTTCCAGCTGGGAAGCAAACTGCTTTTTCATGGCGTCAATCTTATTCTGCGCGCTCTCCCTGTCCCCGTCAAAGGCGGTGTATCCTTCATAATCGGACACAGACGGCTTCCCGTCCTTTCTGCCGGAGAAAAGCTCCAGTCCCGGGAAGCTGTGTCTCGGTTTATCCTCATCGTGCACATTGCCGTTTCGGATATCTTCCAGCGTCACCAGTCCCGGAAAGGCATGTTTCGGCCGGTAGTCCGGCATGTTGAACACCTCAAAACAATCCAGGATATTTACGTCGGTCAGATCTTCCGGAATCCCGTCTTTCAGATAGTTCGGAAAATGTTCTTTATAAAATTCATAGATCACCCGCTTCACTTCCGGACGTTTCAGATCCGCAGGCATCCTCTCCTCATTGACGTAAAAATAATACCGGTCCACATACGGGAGAATCCTCTCCTCCGATGTGATGGAAGTGATCTGCGGCGCATCCGCATAATGCACTTCCTTCGTCCGGTAGGTGGACTTTCCCTTCTTTGTCTGGGTGATACCCTCCATTTTATATTTATCCATCTCAAAAAAGAGACTCTTCAATAACGAAAACTCAAACATTGCGCTCCCCTTTCCTGTCCCGGCAGCCCTGTTTTCCGGCACGGTGGAACGGCGTCCTTCGTCCGCGCCCGTCACATACTCTGCCGCTTCTTCGCTGTCTTTTTTATGCCAGCAGTTCTTCCATCTCATCCAGCAGCTCGCCGAACAAGGCAAGCGCCGACTCCACCGGCTCCTTCGTTGTCATATCCACGCCGCAAAGCTTCAGCAGATCGATCGGGTTCATGGAACTGCCGCCGCTTAAGAACTTCATATAGCCTTCTTTGGCCGCCTCGTCCCCGCTTAAGATCTTCCGGCTGATGGCGATGGCCGCCGAATATCCGGTGGCATACTGATAGACATAAAACGGTGTGTAAAAATGCGGGATTCTCGCCCACTCCAGAGCAATCTCCTGATCGATGACCACACCGTCCCCGAAATACTGTTCATTGAGCTTATAATAGATCTCGTTCAATATCTCCGCCGTCAGAGGCTCTCCCCTGCCTGCCATCTCGTGGGTGATCTTCTCGAACTCCGCAAACATGGTCTGCCGGTACAGGGTGCCCTTGAACTGCTCCAGAAAATAATTGATCAGGTAAGCTTTCTCCTTCTTATCTTCCGTATGCCGGAGCAGATACTCCATGAGCAAAGCCTCATTGCAGGTGGAAGCCACCTCCGCCACAAAAATGCGGTAGCCGGCGTAGAGATACGGCTGGTTCTTATCGGAATAATAGGAATGCATGGAATGTCCCATCTCATGGGCCAGGGTAAATACGTTGTTGAGGTTATCCTGATAATTCATCAGCACGAAAGGATGACAGCCGTACGCGCCCCAGGAGTACGCACCGCTGCGCTTGCCCTGATTCTCATAAACGTCAATCCAGCCGCCGTCCATTCCCTCCGACAGCACCCGGACATAATCCTCCCCGAGGGGAGCCAGTCCCTTTTTCACCATATCTTTGGCTTCCTCGAACGGAATCTTCATGGTGACCTCATCCACCATCGGCGCGTAGAGGTCATACATGTGGAGTTCATCCACGCCCAGCGCCTTTTTGCGGAGAGCCGCGTACCGGTACATCAAAGGAAGATGTTCATGGACCGTGTCAATGAGCTGTGTGTACACGGACACCGGAATCTCTCCTCCGTGAAGCGCCATGGCAAGATCAGAATCGTACTTGCGCATTTTCGCAAAAAATGCACTGCTTTTCAGGTTGGCGGCATAGACGGCCGCCAGCGTGTTGCGGTACTGTCCGTACTGGGAATACATGGAGGCAAACGCCTGCTTTCTGATCTCCCTGTCCCTGCTCTCCATGAGCAGCGTGTAGCGTCCATGGGATACCGGAATCTCACGGCCATCCTCACCCCGGACAGGCGGGAACTTCACATCTGCGTTGTTGAACATGGAAAAAATGTTGGAGATATCCTCCGACATATCGCTCACATCGGTGAGCACCGCCTCCATTTCTTTGGAGAGCACATGTTCCTGCTGTCGGTACAGCTCATAAAAAAAGCGCCGGTACAGTTCCATCTCTTTTGTCTGCGCAAACCATCCGTCGATGGTCCCTTTGCCGACGGCGAGAAGCTCCGGCTCCTCAAATACCGTGGCGCTGCCAAGCTTTAACGAGAGGGCCTGGGCCTTCGCCGTCAGCTTCTGACTGTCGGCGTTGCCCGTATCCTCATGGTATTTCTGATTGGCATAAACATATACCGCCTCAAACTTCTTCATGATCTCCTGCTTTTTATCCATATACGCAAGAAATGTATGCACATTTTCTCCGAGCCGTCCCTCATAGGAGGCAAGCTCCGGTATGCTCTTCTCTAATAATTCGTAATCTTTCTCCCAGAGATCTTCGGATGCGTACAGATCGTCCAGATGCCACTGATACCGTCTGTCGCACTCCTCCCTCCGGGGAACTGCTTTGATCTCTTCCATCTTTATCACCTTTCTGTTTTCAGATTGCGGACGCCGCAGCGCTCACACCGTCGTCTCCGGCAGTTCGTACATATACACCGCGTCTTCGCTGTCCGGCGTGTAATACGTATAGAACTCCACCGTGGTGGACTCCTCGCTGACCTCCCCGTAGAGGGTGATCACCGACGACCGCCCCCGCGGAACAATCCGGCTGTCCGTCACATTGCGGGAAGCGTCGGTGTAGGCAGAGTCGGTCTGCTGAAAGGCCACGCCGTCGCCGCTCCTTAAATACACCGCATAGGCCATATCTTCATCCCTGCTTCCCATATTATTGACCGTCACGTCAAAACGATACATCCGATATCCTTCTATCGGTGTATATCCCTCATAATCCGTCACAACCTGAGAGCTCACATCCACGATCCTCACATCCGAAACATTCTCATCGCTCTGGCCGGAGCGAAAGCCATTCCATGCTCCGATCAGGGCCGGAAGGATATTTGCCAGCACATTGATCACGATGACGATCAGAATAAAATATTTGACGAAGGATATCCCCCGGTTCTTCTTTTTCTCCATACCTCTTCCTCCTCAGCCAGTGTGGTACAAACAATCGAATGAATCTCTCATTATCCACCGTACCGGTTCTTCTGAACATATTTACTCTGCCAGAGGAATCGTGATGTCAATGACCTCTGTACAGTTGATCTTATCCGTATCATCCGGGTCCACCGTCTGGCACGGAAGACTGAGCGTGACGGAGGTGGCGTCGGCATCCACAAAGAAAATACCGTAGCCGCTCTCATCCTCGAATCCCGCGCCGTAGATCGGGAAAGGAAGGATGCCCGCCAGCGTAAACTTGTCCCCGTCGTCCAGAGATTCCGCGTCCAGCATCCGGCGGAAGCTGCTGCCGTCATACACATACGGGCGCTCCCAGCCATAACCGGTAAAATCAAGGACCGACTCATTATCCTCCAGCCAGATGCCGATACATTTCTCCCCGGCAGGCAGGTCCGAGAGCTCTCCCTCCCGGAAGAATGTCCGCGTCTCTCCCACCCGGTAGGTGAGATCCCCCGCCGTGATTCCTTCCGCCGCTTCTTCCACCGTCCGGGTCTCCACGGTAAAGAGTTCCCCCTCTTCCGTCTGCGTCGCCCCGCCAAACTGCCACCCGTCCGTGCTGGCATTCTTCAAAAATGCGGTGAGCACCACGAGCAGAACGCAGGCGACCATAAAGATCGCGATGATCTTCCCTGCCAGTGTCCCCTTTGAGGTACGCTCGTCATACTCTCTGTAAGCGCTGGCGGATTCCTGATTGCCCCTGCTATACTTATTCTTATTCCGGGCCAGCCGCGCTTCCCTCTGCCGGGCGCTGGCCAGATTCCGGCCTTCTCTGGCCCTGCGGGTGGACGATACATTTTCTGAAGTGCCGGTGTGCGCCGCCTTCTCCCGATGACTGTCGCGAATCCGCTTCGCCCAGCTGCGCTTTCTCTCCGGGAACAGTTCTTCCAGGCCGCCCTCACTTTTGGGAAGCTGGTAACTGTTATCTTCCACATTATAGTATTTCATCCACTCCATGTCCTGCCGGGGAGTTCCCGGCGGCCGGTTGTAAAAGCAGCATCTCGGACATACACCCTGCCGCTCGTCATAATCAAAGGATGCGCCGCAGCGCTCACATTTTGCCATGGCTATTCCTCCTCTGGCTTCTCCCATCTGGCATAAAGGACATAGTTCTTTCCGTTACCCTTTCGGATGGAAGTGATCTTATTCTTATATCCTTTATCTGTGTACCAACCTTTAAAGATAAACCCTTTTTTCTTCGGTTCCCGCAGCGTCACCTGTTTTTTGCCGGACGCCGTGGCGATATTGCCCGCGGCGTTGACGGACGCCTTCTTGTAAGTGATCGTATATCCGCTCACCTTCACGGTGCACCGCACCTTTTTATCTCCCACACTGGCGGTGATCACCGCCGTGCCTTTTTTCTTTGCCGTGACATAACCGTATTTATCCACCTGCGCCACGCCCGGGTCGGAGCTCTTCCACTTCACCTGTCTCGCGCCCGCCGGCGTGGTCCGCATAATGTAGAGCATCTCCGTGAATCCGGCCTGGAGCTTCAGCCGCTTCGTGATCTTCGGCTTCCCGTACTGCTTTCCCATACCGGAGAGAGAAATCTGTCCGACGCCTTTTCTGGCCCCGGTCAGGTCTGTGATGTAATATCCGATGGTATCATCCGCATTTCTGTAAAACCGTCCCACATAGGCGATCTGCCAGAAATAGGAGGAAACCGCGTGCCGGTATTCCGTGGAAAGGACCTGCCGGACCTCTCCTTTCAGCTGTCCTTTATAGTTCATACGGTATATCCTGTCGTTGATGGAGATCAGGATCATCTCATCAAACTCTTCCGCCCAGCCGATATGCGCGTCATCCGCCGGCGCATAAACGGTCTGCTCGCCGCTGCCGTTTAACCGGGACTTCTTTAACATATTTCCCGTGGAGATCCAGTACCACCAGCCTCCCTGATAAAACAGACAGGTCCGGGACGAGATGCCGGTCCGGATGGAGGACCGGGGCGGGATGTAATCCGACTGCGCCAGCGGCAGCTTCCGGATATTGAGTCCGTCCGAATTGGCCTCCCCGTAGATATCCTTCATGGTATATCCGGGATGGGAGGAAAGAAAGGACTCCGCTCCCACGAGGCAGCTGGAATAGCTGACCACCATTCCCTCCGTATTGCCGTTCCCAATCCCGTTGGTCAGATCGCAGAAATACCACTGCCCGTCAATCTCCACCAGATTCCAGGAATGATCTTTTGTGTAATTGCTCACGACCGCGCAGCGGATACCCAGCGTGTTGAGCGCCAGCGCGTAGGCGTTGGCAAATCCGTCGCACACTCCTTTATGACTGACAAGAACATCGTATCCCGTATGGCAGTCCGACGTCCGCTCATACACCGTATTCTTGGCCAGATAATAGTAAACCGCCATAGCCTTATCCGCATCCGTCATCCCCGGTTCCACGCAGGCAAGTACCTCCGAAAGAGCCCGCATGATCTTATGATAGCGTCTGCGGTAAGCCTTCCGTCCGATGGTCTTCGTGCTGTTAAAGATCGTCCGTCCGTTCCTGGTGTCCACCGCATAATAATTGGTCCAGTTCTCATCAAGCGCGTCAATGCCCTCCGCCATGAGAGCCGCTCTGTTCTGCATGGCCGCCTGCCGGAGCGCCTTCTTTCCCGTATTGCCTTTCGCGACCTCGGCGTAGGCGTCCAGCTTCCTGCTTTCCGTACCGTTTCTGATCAGGGCGCCAAGGGTATTGACATATTCCTTCTTCTGCTCCGCTGTCACCTTCGCTTCCACAGGAGTGTGAAAAAAGAGCAGGATAAAAAAACAGCACACGGCGTAGAATACCGCTGCATTACTTCTTTT
>DXEQ01000200.1 GCA_019114885.1 Candidatus Anaerobutyricum stercoripullorum | reverse complement strand
CTGGCTACTAAATCCGCACTGAGCCCCATTGACATATTGAGTCTGGATGGTTTGGGAATGTAATAGATTCCTTTGTCATATTTCTTTATTTTTTGTTCATCACATAATTTTTTCAATTGCTGATTAACTGCTGATCTTGTCACCCCTTCCAAAATAATGTCTGAAAAGAAAATAGGCTCCGCAACATCATAATTTTGAATCAGATAATCATACAGCATGTGCCTCTCTCCCTTCTTTATGTTCTTCTTAATTATTATTACTATTATAGTTATTTTTATTTAGAATAATCTTTCTTTTCTTTTTTGTCAAGACTTTCTTTTATCACAAAAGGAGCCACTCCCGGGCGGTCATCGGCCGGGGGCGGCTCCTCATTTTTTCAGGTATGAATATTTTTTCTTCTATATATAATAGATATTTTCTGCGTGCTGCATGGACCAGCGTGACAGCTCTTCTGCGTCCAGTTCTGTCTGGCGCAGCTGCACTGCGGTGATCTGATGACAGCCATAGGTGGTGTAGTAGTAGATTCCTTTGTCCGCGTTGCAGCAGGACGTATAGATGGTCTTTTCGCAGTTCCCGTCCGCAGTCCGGCAGCAGCCTTCCGTCTGCCGGACAGTTCCCAGGATATGAAAGAACTGATTTACATTTTCTTCTTCTGTGGAACCGGCGGCTGCATTAAGCTTTGTGAAAGCAGCCCGCACGAAGCGGGACTGGGAGGACAGGTCTCCCGGCAGGCCAAGCGCGCCCAGGCCAAGACTGTATGGGCGCAACGGCAGGTCTTTTGCCAAATGGTTCTGCGGTTCTTCCGGAGTCAGATGCATATAGTTGTTGAGTGCAAACATCTGCATTGGGAACGGCGGATTATTGGTGAGCACTCCCACAGAGTTTTCGTAAATGTGCAGACCTTCTCTCACGGCTTCCACCGTGACCGCCTGGTGGCTGTCCGCAATGATCCAGTGCAGTTCTGCCGCAGGGAGTCCCTCCGCAAAGTTGTCGGAAGTGATGTGCAGTCTGCGCAGGCGTTCTTTCGCCGCATCCACAGAGTCACACTGGCCGAGAATCCACGGAAGAAGTTCAAACTGCGCCACATTTTCTTTTCCGGAAACCGGATCGAGGTATACCGCATTTCCCGGGAAGTTCAGTCCTGCCATACAGAGTCCCTTCTCGTTGACCGCGTCATAGTACAGCGGATAGCCGTTGCTGACGAGCGCTGTGCCGATCATGGCAAAATGTGTTTTCTTCTCTCCCATATGCCGAAAATAAAACGGATAGTTTCGCGGGGTGACGATAATCTCCTCCCCAAATGACCGGGTGTAGTCCAGCGTTCTTCCAAAATAATGTTCTGTTGTATTCCATGTTATTGCTGTGCACATTTTTTAACCTCCGTTCTGATCTGCCGGACGTTGTGTCTTTATATGAGATAGAAATGATCCGTGAAACATCCGGCGATTCCCAAATAAAATAAAAAGGTACCTGCACATTTAACATATACAGATACCCTTCTTTCTATCCTAAGCGCCCTCTCTCTAATCAGACTTTATTCGTTGATCTCCAGATAAGCGTTCAGGAAAACTCTCATCACATCTTCCACCGTTGCTTTTCTCGGATTCTCCGGCATGCCGGTGTCTTTCATCGCATTTTCAGACAAGGTCTGCACGTCTTCCGGCTTAAATGCAGTGTCGGAAAGCTTCGGGATATGGATGGACTTCTCCAGTTCTTCGATATAGAGAATCGCTGCATAGGCTGCCTGCGTTTTTGTCAGATTGCTGATATCAAAACCAAACGCCTGCGCCACATCCGCATACCGTTCCGGGCAGGATGGCAGGTTGTATTTCATGACATAAGGGAGCAGAATCGCGTTGGCTACTCCGTGAGGCGTGTCGTAAAAGCCTCCCAGCTGGTGCGCCATGGCATGTACCATGCCAAGCCCGGCGTTGGAGAAAGCCAGTCCTCCCATATACTGCGCCCAGCACATGTTGGTCCGGGCTTCCATATCGTTTCCGTTCTTCACAGTCCGCTCCAGATATTTACCGACAAGACGAATCGCTTCCAGAGCGATACCATCGGTAAACGGACAGCGGGAATTGGCCACATAGGCCTCAATCGCATGGGTCAGCGCGTCCATTCCCGTGGCAGCGGTCAATGCCGGAGGCATCCCCACCATCATAGTCGGGTCGTTGATCGCCAGATAAGCGAGCGAATTGCTGTCCACCATCAGCATTTTACTCTTTCTGACTTCATCGGTGACAACAAAAGCTCTTGTGACCTCCGAACCGGTTCCTGCCGTTGTGTTGACAGCGATCAGCGGCTGTCCCGGTTTCTCTGATAACTCCAGACCATTATAATCTTCAATCTTCCCGCCATTTGTGGCAAGGATACTGACTGCCTTGGCCACATCGATTGGAGAACCGCCGCCGATTCCGATGATGTAGTCGCAGTCTTCGCCATCGTATTTGCCTCCTCTTCCACTTTTCCTGCTGATTTATTTTGAGTTTAAAATATCACATTTTTTAACAAAAAGTAATGGAATTATCAAGCTTCTTTCTGTAATTTCCCACCAAAAACAACTTAAACAATGCTGGTCAGACGGCTTACGGAAATGTAGTTCTCCAACAACGCCTCCGCATCGGTTCCCTCCGGCGCGCTGGTCTTCTTTTTCTGGATGGAGCTGGCCATGTAGAGGTTGGTATCCATCTCTTCCAGTTCAAACCGGTCGTGGTAGAATTCCAGCCTGGCCGGAACGCGGTCGTAAAGAGTTCCCTTTACTTCCTCTGCCGGACAGTTCGGGAAGTTGACGTTCCAGATCTGATTCTCCCCAATCTTCTGATTCAGCAGAATCTCCGTCAGTTCGCCAAAATATCGTTCCACCACGGAATAGTCTGCCGTATCGTCCTGTGAGTAGGCGATGGCCGGCACGCCGTGGACCAGTGCTTCCATGGCCGCGCCCACGGTGCCGGAATACAGAATCTCATAACCGATATTGTATCCTCTGTTGATGCCGGAAAAGACGATATCCGGCTTCTCCTTCAATACGTTGCGCAGGGCCAGCTTCACGCAGTCCGCCGGCGTCCCGTCGATGCTGTACGCTTCCACCCCCTCCACCGGAAATTCCACCCGGGCAATCTCCATGCCGTTGTCCACCGTGATCCGGTGAGACATGCCGCTGCACTGACTCTTTGGGGCAGCCACCGTCACTTCACCGAACTGTTTTGCCAGTTTGGCCAGCTCCCGGATGCCCGGTGCCTGAATGCCATCGTCATTCACCACAAGTATTTTCATATGTATCTTCCTCCACTGTTTCTGTATTTCTCTCTTCTGTCTTCTACTATAGTGAAACGTGGCGAACAATGCAAGGATTTGTTTGAAAATGTTTCTTCTCTTTCCTTTAACAGGGTGCTCCTCCCGGTCAGGACATATCTTCCACATCCACGATATAGCCCTCTGTTCCGTTGGTCAGCAGCAGCTTCTTCTCACTGACGGCCGGATATATTTCCAGCTGATCGCTCAGTTCCGGCGGCACATCCATCTTCATAAATGTCTGCTCCGCCAGATCAACGAGGCAGTAATCTTCCCTCGGCTTTTCATCGTCCGCATCGTAGCCGAACAAAATGTAATCGCCTGCCCCGCCAACTGTGTACAGGTTCTCACCCACATCCCGGATGGTCATGTCTTCCCCTGTGATGATATTGTGAAGTTTCAGTACATTTCCTTCCGTCGTATAATTCCATTCCATATCGAGGTCCGCCGCGCCCGGATATTTCTCAAGGATTTCCCCGGTGCGCAGGTCAATCTTGTAAGTCTGCGAATCAATCTGCCAGGAACCGTCTTTCAGTTTCGTCATAATATCGTCCCCGTACGTGAGTACCGTATACGTATCCAAAAATTTGATCTCGTCCGTATGAAGATATCCCGGCAGACTGTCCACTCTTTTTTCCGTCCGCGCCGCGATATCAAAGACGGACCAGTATCCGTCGGACCGATGGTTGCACAGAATGATCTTGCCATCCGGAGACATGAGAAAGTTACAGATCATCTTATCATGAGAGATCTTCGTCACCTCTTCTGTCTCCAGATTGATCTCTGCCAGACATTCTTTTGTCACCCGGCTTTTTTTATTCACCTGTGAGAGCGAAACATAGATGATATCCCCCTCCTTGTGTGGAAGCACCGTGCAGTGTCCGGTTTCATGAAAACCAAACACCTCATCGCCGATCACCGCATAAGAAAATGAATACGGCGCCCCGTCATACTCGCCCGAGAACGTATCGACCGGTAGTTTCCGCAATCCGTCTTCTTCGATGGCATACACAGCCTCGATCACTTCTTCCCCGTTCTCATCTTCATGCACCTGACAGACAAAACTCTCCTTTTCTCCATAAATCCGCATACCTTTTTTCAAGGTCAGCATCTGATTCTCATCCGCAGGGATATCCGGTGGCCCCTCTGTTTCCGCCGCCATATCCGGCGGATTGTCTGTCCCTGCCACGGTGTCGGTTGTTCCTTTTGTGACATCCCCCTGGTTATCTGCTCCTGCTGATGCGTCTTCTGACAGCTGCGATACATCCACAATATATCCTTCCGTATCATTTGCCAGCAGCAGCTTCTTCTCGGCACCCGCCAGATAGATTTCCACCTGACGGAACAATTCTTCCGGTATATCAATCTTCATGGATTTCCTGGTGGACAGATTGACGAGAAAGTACGATGCTTTTTCTTCTTTATTGCCAAACAGAGCGTAATCACCGGCTTTTTTCATAAAATGTATCTTCGAATCCGTTCCTTTCACAGAAAATGTATCGCCACTTACCATATTTCTTAAGATCAGCGTTTCTCCCTGAACACTGTCCCATTCCATGCTGATATCTCCGATGCCTGTATAGGTATTCATCACTTCTCCGGTGCGCAAATCCACCCGGAGGACCTGCTGCTGCGAGTATGTCACGCCATCTCTCACCTCATCTACATAGTCCCCGTAAGTAAGTATCGTATCGTCATCCACAAACTCAATCTCACTGGCTCTGGAAGCACCGCAAATTGCCTCAATTTTCTTCTCTGTTTTTTCTTTCAGATCAAAAACCGTGGCATAATTATCCGCCCGATACAGGCACAGTATCTTCGTACCTTCCGGCGAAATCACGCAGTCCGCATACACCTGATCACCGGAAAGTTTTTCCATTTCCATAGTATCCAGATTGATCTTTGCAATACATTCTTTATACTGATCCCCAAAGTCATCTGAAAGCTGCACATAAATGGAACGACCGCTCTGCCTGTCTTTCGCGTCTGTTTCTGACATCTTTCCGGTATCCGCGCCGCCATCTCCCGTAATGCCGATATTTTCATCACCAAAATTCACATAACTAAATACTTCCTGTATCGCTCCTTCCAGATTAAATCCGAAGATTTCCTGATGAACAATCACATATTCAAATGAAAACGGTCTGCCGTCATAATCACCATCATAAGAGTGAACAGTCAGCTCCTTAAGACCGTTTCCCTGCAGCCTGTACACACGGTCAAAAACAATCTGCTCTTTCTTATTATCATAATGTGTCTCAGCGACCACTGTTTCCCGATCTCCCCATACGACCATATCATCCTTGAGAGAAATTCTATGATTCTCATCCGCAGGGATATCCGGAAGACTCTCCGCAGTCCCGTTGGTGTCTCCTGCTTCCGCATCGCCGATGTCCAGTTCCATCACCTCATGGCCGGAAAACATTTCATAAATCCACTCCCGGAAGGTATCGGATGCCATTGCCAGGGCAGAGACTCCCATTCCCAGCACAAAGATACACAGAAGGACAGCCGCCGCTCTCCGGGCAAAGGTCCCCCAGATGGACGTCTGTTGATTCTTCTCCTCGTTTTTCAGCAGTTCCTCCGCTGTCTCTTCTATGAATCGATTTTCACAGCGGTGAATCGCATCAAATAAATCTTTTCCTGTCATACGTCATAGCCCTCCTTTCGCAGATATTTTTTTAACTGTTCCCGAATTCTGGTAAGGCGCATGGATGCTGCCTTTTTCGTGACGCCATTTTGCCGGGCGATCTCTTCCAGCGACAGGGTAAACCAGTACCTTTCCAGAAAAATGTTACGGTTCCCTTCCGATAAACTGTCCAGAAACCGGTTGATACTCTGCACCAGTTCGTCTTTCAGCAATTCGTCTTCCAGCTCTGCTCCCGGTCCGGCACAGTTCTGCAGTTCATCCAGCGACTGCTCCATGGTACATTTTCTTTTCTGTGCATGGGCGCGCGTATACTTTTTTAGCGAAAGGTTCTTTACAATCCGGCATATGTACGCCTTAAAAAGCTTCGGCCACTCCGGCGGCAGATTATTCCAAAGGGCCAGCCAGCTGTCATTGATGACCTCCTCGCTGTCCCGGCGGTCCCCCACAATATTCAGGGAAATCTTCCTGCACATCCGCCCGTATTTGTGGTCGGTCTCCACGATCGCGTCCTCCGAACGTTCCCAATATAACGCGATAATATCCTTGTCTTCCATCTTCTCACCTCCGCGTATTACTTCCATTATAATAGAAATGTATTTCAGATGTCCATCTACATTATAAGTACCAGTTCGGTGTGGGAAGCCACGGATAATTTGAAAAAAAGGGGAAGTTGTTGCCATATCTTATCTTCTCCACGAATCGGAAGGGCGGTGGATACGAACCCTCCTCCATTTCCCAGACGGCGTATTACGCGCCATGTCCTTCGGCCCGCCGGCCTGTGAAGGAGAACATGACATAGACTATGGGAAAAGCAGGGAGCGGGAAAGACGATAAAGCGGCCGCCCTGTGCTTGCACTGAGGGCGAAGCTTTTCGTCTGACCGTGAGGCGTAGCCGTGAACTGCCAAAGGGCAGTTCAACCCTGCTTGACTATAAACTCTTAATGTCCGAACTGAGGGCGTCGGCGGACGAAGCGGCATGGGCGCTCCCGCCGTCGTCTGTATATCCGTTTTGTCTCGAATAGTGCAGGACTGTTGCTGTTTTATATAAGTATCTTTATTCGTATCCACTACCCTTCCGGCTCGTGGAGAAGATAGCATACAGCAACAAGATCTCCACAAATCCCAGTCATAAAAAAAGGAGAACATTTCGTTCTCCACAATAAAAGCTTTTTTCAGATATATTATTATAAGAAAATCGGGTTCGACCAGGCGGTTTTCCCGTATTGATCGACACATTCCACCCTTACGTAAGCCTCGTCTCCACGCAGTGGAAATTCCGCGTATGTCAGCTCGTCTTCTCCTGTCTCTGAAAGAACGGAAAGTCCCGCGTTGACATGGTTGCCCGCCATGAAGTTTACTCTGCTCACCGGGCTGCATTTCACATAGGCAACGCCGTCTTTTATCCCCCAGTCATGGATGGCCGGGCCGGACGAAGAATAATAATTCCCCGTCAAAATTGCCTGAATCATCGCTTCGTGGCTCAGTTCTTCTGCCTTCACCACGATATATCCTCCAAGGCTGTCCTCCACTTCCCGGTTGTGATTGTCATCGGATGCCGTGGCGTAAATCCGGCTTCCGTTCTGGAGCATCACATCCCAGCGAAGAGCGTCATAACCTGTGGCGCTCTCATTTACAGTACCGTAATTGTATATTTCCAGGGCTGTCAGACCTTTTGTATGGATAAATTCGTCTTCCCGGACTCTGGACCACACCGGATGGTTATAGATGGTCAGGCATCCACGGGCTGCGAGTTCATCCTGCAGTTTCTGTGCCACCTCTGCGCCGTCCCAGTTTCCAAAATATTCCCACTCGGGATATCTCTGCAAATGTGTAAAAAGCCCCTTTTCCGCTTCCTTTTGCATCTGTTTATTTCCGAGAATTCCATGGATGTGGTGCACTTTCAACAGAGCTTTTTTATTCTCGTCCCGGTACAATACCGCCGATGCTTCCATGGCCGGTAAGATAATAAAATCCTCACAGTCAAATCTGCTCCGGTAATCCGAAAATATATTGTGATCGCTGATGGCAAGAAACTGATAACCGGCGTCTTTGTATAACCGCACGACCTCATCCGGCGTCAACATCCCGTCGGAATCCGTCGTATGACAGTGAATGTTCCCTTTATACCAGTTTCCTTCCTTACTGTATCCTGCTATCGTCGCTTTCATCTGCCTGTCCTTCCTTCCCCATCTCTGCCAGAATCTCTTTTAATTTCATCAGAACGCCATCCTGCTGTACCGGTCCGATGACCTCAAAAGCTGCTTTTTTCAAATCCTCGCTGGCGTTCCCCACGGCATAGCCGTATTTTGCCTGCAGGATCATGGATATATCGTTGTCCGCATTTCCGAAGGCCGCTGTCTCCTCATATGTAATTCCCAGATGTTCCTGCAGGATTGCCAGACCTCTTCCCTTGTTGCAATCCTTCCCCGAGAAATCCAGATAGCAGGAGCCGGATATACAGACGTCCATCTTGTCAGACCAATGTTCTTTCATCATCTGCTCCACGTCTTCCGGAATTCCATCCTTATGATAGAGGGATACTTTGCTGATCCCGCGAAGCGCTGTCAGATCCGGCACCTTTTTTGCCTGACATCCATAGCTGAGTACCACCTGATAATAATCTTCTCTGGCTGCATCGACAAAATTCCAGTCCGCCATACATGGCATATATGTAAATCCTCTGTCATTGAGGGTTTCCAGGTCCCGGGCCAATCCGACATAATCTTCATCCTCAAACTTCATCGACTGCACAAAGTCACCGGCGACAATATCCGTCCCGTTGTCGGCCAGATAGGCAATCTCATTTTGAATCGGTTCGAAAACTTTTCGGATGCTGACTTTCTGACGACC
>DXEQ01000199.1 GCA_019114885.1 Candidatus Anaerobutyricum stercoripullorum | reverse complement strand
TCTACGGAACTGCTGTCCACCTTCTCCAGCTCATCCCAGTAAATGGTGATGGTGGAATCAATGTTGAATCTTCCTTTATCGAATAAAACTCCCTCTATTTCTTCCGGTTCATCCTTACCCAGATTACTCATGGCGTCCACGTAAAGATAAGTGTTGATATAGTACTGACTGCTGACTTCTCCTGCCAGCGGAACGCGAATGTCTGTAACCACATCCCAGCCATAGGTATCTTCTTTGCCGAATCGGTATACCGCGCCTTCTTTAGTCAGATTACTGCTGCTGAAACGGTCATTGTTCTTGTAATAACCGTTAAAATCCAACACCTGCAGCGGCTCTTTCGTCGTGCTGGAGACCATCTCGTACTGAAGATCCATGCTGCCGTCTTCATCAACGATCACATAGGCGTCGGCCGTCTCTTCGCCTACCAGACTGTGGGCGACCACATCCGTGATATTTTTGATCGTCACCTTATACACGCCTTCTTCCAGACCATTCTTTACTTCTTCCGTCACCTCCGGAATCTCTTCCACCGGAATCTCCATATCAAGGGCGTTCATGACAGCCTCACGGATAGCATTGGAAGAATAGGTGGCGCCTGTGACCACATCCACCCCTGCGATGCCGTCCACATCGGTATCGTATTTGCCTGTCAGATTCTCTTCCATCCCTGCGGCCGCCATAGCCAACATCCCTTTATTTGTATTCTGGTGGGTTCCCAGCCAGTTGCTTCCCTCGATATCCACATTGGCAATCTTACCGTTCTCCACGGAAACTGTCGCATTGACATCATAGGTACCGAACTGTTCCACTTTGGAACTTCCCATCGCCTGATAAGTCAGGGTCGGGTCACCCTTCACCTTCGCATTGGCAAAGTCCAGTGAAACGTAAGCGCTCGGCGAACTGTTCATGGCTTCCACGAACATCTTGATAAAAACGCCGCCGCTGGTGCCGTTGCTCTCTTCCAGCTCATTCTGCATCTCTTTCGGCATCGGGAAGGAAATCCGTGTCGGAACCGTTTTCGTCCCTTCGCCCAGAGACCGCTGTACTTCCTGTGTTGCAAGCACCTTAACATCTTTCCATTTGCTGCTGTCCGTGAGTGGGAGCGTTTCGTCATAGTATTGGATATCCTGGCAGTAATCCACCAGACCTGCCATATTGACGCTGTACAGATCTGCCGTGATCTGGTACGTTCCGTTTTTATCTACGGTAACCTCCACATACTTGCCGAGGGCTGCGCTGGCCGCGGAAGGGGACGCAATGTCATTAGACTTCATGAGACTGGCCGGAACGATGTAGGTCTGGCCCTGCTCAAGATCGGAAGCGTCAAGGATGCAGGTACTTTCCGTCTGTGTGCCTTCCTCACACTCGGCATTCTTCCAGTCAAAGACAAAGGCGGAATCCTGATTGACCTGCATGGCGTCAATCCACATCCGCACAAAGACCGCGTTCCTGTTGGTATCCGGTACCTTGTAGGTGATCCGGGTCGGCGCGTCCTTTTCTATCGTTTCTCCGTCCACTTTCAAAGAAAATGGCGTCGTCTCATCAACCCGGGCATTTTTCCCATATTGTTTTACAAAGGATTCACCCTTAAATGACGCATCTACATACTCGTCAAAATCCTGATATACAATCCAGTTTGTGGCCATATCCGTGAGGGGATCTTCTCCCGGTCGACGGCTAAAGGTAACCGACTGCAGATCCATGGTCACGGAAGCCGTTCCGTCCTGGTAGACCTTCACCTGCACCTTTCCATCGTTGCCAATACATTCCCACGCCATGGAATACTGTGCCTGCGTGAAACTATCATATGTACTATTCCGATCAACGGGCGCCGCAGACAGCTTGATCATCTTCACCGGCACGGTGTACACGCCCGGCGCCAGCTGTGTCTCGGCTTCTCCGTACCCGAAGGCATGCGTATCCTGCGCATCGGCATCGCTGTTTTCTGCCGCCGTGACTGTTCCCGCATCGTGGAGACCGCCCACATAAGGGACACCGGTGAGTGTCAGCATCGCAGCCATCAGTCCGGCTGCCAGTTTGTAAGAGAGTTTTCTCATCCTTGTCCTCCTCTTTCCTGTATATAAGGAGCAAATCGTAATCTGCTCCCCATGTCATTCTATTTTTCTAATTATTATTAGTTATTACTAACCACCTGCTCTAAAAAATATTGCTGCCCGTTTCCCCTGAAAAGGCAGAGGACAGCAACATATGTGGCCACTGTTTTTAAAGCCCTGTGATTCGTTATGACTAACATACCGCATTGGAAATGAGTTTGTAAACCTTTTTCTTTTTTCGTGCTTCCTGCGCACGGTTTTTTCAGTCGTTTCAGCCTTTATTTAAGCCATATTTTCCTTATTGATTATATTTATTGATAACAATCCGGCGTTCTTTTTCCTGTTCCAAACCCGTTCAGAAATCCGGAACAGAGGTTTCTTCCGGCGTCTGTCTCCATCATTTACAGCCAGAATATGAGCACAGCCGTACTCTCCGGCATGTGAGTCCGGCCCACATCACAGGTGGCAGTGACCGCAACCATTCCTTTCATCTCTCCGCCTTTTCTGCGTTGGAAACGGCAGGCGGAAAGAGGAATCCGCACTTTTCCATCCCGTATATCCGCCTGATACAGGATGCCATCGCAGGCATATTTGAGAGAATCCAGATGTCCCCGCATCAACTGTCCGTTCACCCTGGAACGGGCGGTCATCTCGCAGACAGTAAGTTCCAGCCATGCTTCATCCTCCGACAGGTGCAGTCGGGCAGGCTTCTTAAATCCCCGGTCCGCCATGGAGACGCCGGTCTGTCTCTGCTCCTGCAGATGGAGTATCAGAAAATATACCTCCCAGTCTCCTTTCTCAAAAAGCTCCAGCGGAAGATCGCCCCGGCAGCGTTCCACCTTCTGCACCCCGTCTCCTTTTGCCTGTTGGCGCATATTTTTCACCATGGATGTGAGTACATGAAACTCCACATGTTCCACCTGATTGCGGACATTGTCTTCCACTTCTTCAGGCGGGATTCCCATGGCAGTAAAATATTCCCGCAGGCCAGTCATGATTTCCCTGTATCCTTCCATTCGAATCCTGCCCATGCCGGTAAACTGATACTTTTCCGTGAGCAGCCCGTTCTTCACACAGGATTTAAAATAGCGGCTCACTGAGCTGTGAGAGACACCGCAGGCCTTCGCCACTTTATCCACCACGCCCCGCTCCGCCTGCAAGTGGTACAGTTCCATCAGATAGGACAGCTGCTGCATGGTCGGAAGATTTTTTCTTTTCAGGTTCTCCCCTTTTTTCATTATCTTTTCATCACCTGCCTATATATTTTTTCACCACAAATAAATGTTTAATTCCCGACATGCCGCTTCGTCAGGAAATGTATCGTCCTTCGTAAATGCGATCATGCCCTCCCCTTCTGTGAAGGAATACCTGCCGTTTGACGTGAGAGTAAGAATCTCTGCCGGAACACAGAAGCCCCGCTCTGTCTGTTCCGCTTTTTGCCACCCATCTTCCCGCTTATACCACAGAAAAGAGAAGGCTTCTACGGCAGGCACACTCTCCGGCAGCAGCTTAAGATACAGGACACTTGTGTTTTCCCTCACCGCCAGATGAACCGTTTCCTCAAAGCAGGCATTTTCTTCCGCCAGCACCCGTGGATAGCGTCGGTCCAGACGATAGATGGCCATGCAAAACGCATATTCTCTCGCCGGATATCGGCTGCAGAAATCCACATTTCTTATAATGCTGTCATAAAGCTCTCCCTGGCGGATAAAATGATACATCCCCTCAATAGCATCGGCACTCAACACATGTTCCATACGGCAGGCATTCTCCTCCGCCCGCTCCTCATCCAGTCCACAGGTTATCTGCATGAAATGCGTGATACTCTGATGACGGCGATGACAGTCCGCCCCCTGCTCTTTTCCAAAATCCGTCAGCACCAGATCTCCCCCGCAGGAGCTATTCTCCAGATACCCATGTTCCGTCATGGATGTAATATACCACGCCAGCTTCCGTCGATTCATCCGAAGCTGTCCGCAAACAGCGTCCCGGTTCAGTCTTCTCCCCTGCACCCACCATTCATAGAGGAGACGCAGGATATTTTCTTCTATCTCCGTGCGGCTCTGCCGGACATTTTCTCCAATCTGCCCACGGAAACTGTCCCGACTCTCCTTTTCTTCCCTCATGTACTCCCCCCCTCTTTACCGTGTAAACCGGAATAAGCCCCGCCGCTTTCCGCGGCAGGACTTCCGGTTGTGTGTATATTTGTGTTTATTTTTGTGATAACGCTTTATCGGATCTTCACTGTTCTCCTCTGGCCTTTATTGCGAAACAGTTTCTGGTATCGTTTCAGGGACTGTTTCGGAACCTTGATGACCGCCCGGCTGGAAATGCTCTGGAATGCCTTTTTACCCACCATCCGGACCATACGGGACTTGACGGTGATTTTTCGGAGGTTCCGGCATCCGGCAAATGCCTTTTTGCCAATCCGCTGCACATTTTTGCCGATGACAACCGTCTTTACTTTCTTCCGATTCTTAAAGGCATTGTTGCCGATGGCAGTAACATAGACTGTCACACCGTTTTTCTTCACAGCGGAAGGAATCACAACTTTTGCTTTCTTTTTCGAGCCTTTTACAAGAGCGGCTGTGGCCTGCGTTCCATTGGAGGTAAGCTGGTACGTATTTCCGTTTATCTTAAACTTTTCGCCAACCATACCGGCAACCGGCTGCTGGCTGCCCGGCGTCTGCTGTCCGGTCTGCGGCGCCTGCGTAGTCTGCTGCGGACTCTGGGTGGACGGCTGCTGCGGGTTCTGTCCGGATGGCTGCTGCGGGTTCGACGTATTCACTTTCACCAATGCTTTTTGCGCGTTGGCAAGCGCATCCACCGCTGTCTGCAGAACCGCTTTATCTTTCTCAACCGCGATGGCTTCTTCCAACGCCGCCACCGCATCGGTAAAGGTCTTCCAGCTGTCCGCCGTGTACTCGCTCTGCGCATAATTCTGCGCTGCATCCAGCGCATTTCTGGCGTCGGTCACATTTACAATACCGGTATAATCCAGATACAATCTGGCGTACTCGGTCGTCTCCGTCTCACCGGAGCGCACCGTGGTCTCCGTCCAGATATAATTGTCACTGGAATCCAGGGTTGCCGGGAGGGTTACATCCAGAACCATCTCTTTCGGATAGCTTTCCTCTCCCACAGCGTAAGTCTCCGTCGGTTCCACCGGCGTCCTCTCACAGTCTGCAATCTCGTACGGATTCCATACCTGGGAAGTGATGTTGCTTAAAGTGGAAAGAGCCGTCAGATTCACCGCGCCGTCTTCCCACGGAACGAACGACAGAGTAACCTTTGCCTGTCCATCCTTCACCTCCAGATACGCCACATCCAGAGCGGCGTCGGAAACACTCTTTACATTGGAGTTCTTATACAGTCCCGCAGGGATCCGGTATACGCCGTCAGAAAGCGTTGTAGGATTCACCGCGTCCCCGCTTCTTTTTTCCAGCGCCGCCATGGCCGCTTCCAGATTCTTCACTTCCGCATCTACCACGGACTGGGAAACATCCGCGCGGTTATTGGTAACAACGGCGTCAGAAAGAGCCTTGCTGAGAGCGCCCCAGCTTAAAGTGGTATACTCTCCCTCTGTCAGAGCTTTTGCTTCACCGATGGCCGCTTTCAATGCGGATTTATCCACATTTCCCGGAACATCCAGCGCGGTAATCGCGTTCTCGATGGCGTCGGATAACTCTTTGATCCTGTCGGACTGTTTTTTCTCCGCAGACTTATTATCCACATCTTTCAGATCATTATAGTAATAGGTTCTTCCTGCCTCCACTGCACTCTCCAACGCAGTCACGGCATCGGCTGCATAGTCTGCCCTTCCTTCCAGATACAGGTCTCCGCGCTGAATGCTGCGCATGAGAACAGATTTCTGGTAGGTTGGGATGGAGTTGAGCTTTTCCGTATCTGTCAGATCTGCTACCTTTTTCATGGAAACAATACCCAAATCCACTCCTATCGGTTCCACATCCGCATAAGCGATTCCACTCATGGCCGCCATAACAGGGGAGATGATACCCATACGATAATGTCCTGTCAAAGATTCGTCTCCATACAGGGAACGATCATCCAAAGTGATTCTTGTGGAAAGGATACATGGAAACTCCGTTAAAGCATTATAGGATGTATTATCCAATAATGTTCCGTCACTGTTGCACATGTAACTGTATACAACTTCACTGTCTTCAATATACTCATTTGTTGTATTATCATAAGCTTTTAACCCACCCTGATAGTAACCGGAGCCAAATGCCACCTCGCCTTCTTCTGTAAAGTTCAGATATACATGTATTTTCTCCTCGTCAAGCGCAATAATCGCATCATCGTCAAGCAGACCGGCGCATGCCGAATAATAACTGCTTCCCTGTCTAAGCAGGGAAACTTTCGCTTCATAAACACCATTTTCATAATTTGTTATATCTATGGTGTTTTGTGTTGCAAATACGATGCCA
>DXEQ01000198.1 GCA_019114885.1 Candidatus Anaerobutyricum stercoripullorum | reverse complement strand
TGAACTGGTTAAATCGGCTGGAAAGAAAGTTTGGAAGATATGCCATAACCAATCTGCCGTTGTATATCGTCGTGCTTTACGCGATCGGAGCGGCGTTTGATATTCTGTCCGGGGGTGTGGTCTATTATCAGTATCTGGCGCTGAACCCGTTTCTCATCCTGCACGGGCAGATCTGGAGGCTGGTCACCTTCCTGGTGGCGACGCCGAGCACCAGCATTATCTTTCTGGTATTTGTGCTGTTGTTCTATTACTCGATCGGACAGTCGCTGACGCAGGTGTGGGGCGCATTTAAGTTTAACATGTATGTGCTGGTGGGCATCCTCGGCACCATTGCGGCGGCCTTTATCGTGTATGCGCTCACGCGCAATCCGCTGCTGTTCATGGACACTTCCTACGTGAACCTGTCCATGTTTCTTGCCTACGCGGCCATCTTTCCGGAGATGCGGGTATATATCTACGGGATCATCCCGATCAAGGTAAAATGGCTTGCCATCCTGGATGTGGTGGTCCTCGCGATCGGATTTGTGCAGGGAGACATGGGAACAAGGATATCCGTTGTGGTCGGCCTTCTGAACTTCCTTCTGTTTTATTTCTCCACGAGGAATTACCGCAGGGTGTCCCCGAAGGAGGTGCACAGAAAGATCCGGTATAAGAGACAGGTATCCCGGAATTCCCGCGGAGCAAGACATGAGTGCGCAGTCTGCCACCGGACGGAACTGGACGATCCGAATCTGGAGTTCCGTTACTGTTCCAAATGTAATGGCAATTATGAGTACTGCAATGAGCATCTTTTTACGCATACCCACGTCAAATGATGCTGGCTGATTCGTACAGATTGATGATCTTGCAGGTTGTGACTGTCCCGGAGAGATGATTATGCCGGGGATATATACGAAGGACACTGATTCAGTCTGGAGCGCTGTTTCCAGACTGAATTTTTCACATGGGGGTGAGTTCCATGATTCTGTCAGACAATATATTGATCGGTCCGTCCATCGCGTACCGCTCCGAAGATATTCTCGATTCTCTGCGAAAACAGGAGCCTTTTGGATATCCGGTCTGGTATGCCGTCACCACCGCTGTGGAAGAGGAGAATCTGATGTATATTTTGAGCGGTCTGGAGATGCGGCATACATTTTATCTGAAAAGTAATTTAAGGCTTCTGGGAATCGCCGGTTCCAGGGAGGAAGCCGGAAATATTGTTTTAAAATTGGTGCAGACAGGGTATAATAAGGGTGAAATATTGAGTATGAAGCAGTATCTGGAACACAGAGGAGACGGATGCATGGGAGGACGAATTTGATACATGTATTGCTGATTCTGCTGAAGTTTCTGGGAATCTTTTTGCTTTTTTTGCTTGGCCTGATTTTTCTGATCCTGGCAGCGCCCATCCGATATTCTTTTCATTTTCACGCCGGAGAGGAGGCCTCTTTTGGCGGGCAGATAAAAGTAACGTGGCTGCTCGGTATTTTGTATATCCGGGGCAGTTACATAGAGAAAATATTTGAGTATCGTGTGCGCATATTCGGATATCAGATTCTGGGCAATCAGAAAGAGTTTCTCGAAAAAAAGCAAAAACGGGAGAGGAAGAAGCAGAAGAAGAGAAATAAAAAGTCAGAGAAATCAAAAAATAAAGAAAATGTACCGGCACCGTTAAAACAGGAAGAATCCTGCGGGGACGACCGGACTGCGAAGCAGGAAATGCAGCCGGAAGAGAAGGTATCACCGGAGCAGGAAGGAACCTGCGAGGAGTGCCGGTCTGCGGAAAAAGCTGTGGAGCCGATGGAGAAAAAGCCGTCGTCAACGGACAGATTCAGGGAGAAGACAACCGGGCGTCTGGACTCTCTCAGAAAGAAGATTCACGAATTCCGGGAAGCATATCAGGAATACCACGGGAAACAATTGATGGATTTCGCAAAACAGAGTATAATAAAGATACTTCGACACGTTCTGCCGCGGAGGATGCGGGGATTTATCCGCTTTGGTTTTGATGATCCGGCTGTGACAGGTATCGTGACAGGCGGGGCGGCTTTGTTCTATCCGAAGTACCGGGATACGCTGGTTCTGGAACCGGATTTCGGACAGGAGTGTTTTGAGGCGGACTGCCGGGGCAGAGGCCGGATTCATCCGGGATTTTTCCTGTATATGGGATTAAAGGCTCTGTGGAACCCGGATGTGAGAGCTCTGCTGAAGAAGCTGCTGTAAGTCAGGTTAAAGAATAGCAAAAAAACAGAGATAAAGATATGATACAGGGATTTATAACAGGAGGGAATTATGGCAAATAATAATTTTGATCAGACAGTGAGTTCATTATTTCAGGGGCTGGATCATGTGATTTCCACAAAGACTGTGGTAGGAGAGCCTCAGGTGATCGGCGATACGATCATTCTGCCGCTGGTGGATGTATCCTTCGGTATGGGAGCGGGCGCTTTCAGTAAGGATAATTCCAGCAATGGAGCCGGCGGTATCGGCGGTAAGATGTCTCCGAGCGCGATTCTGGTGATCCAGAACGGGCAGACAAAGCTTGTCAATGTGCGCAATCAGGATGCAATCACCAAGGTGCTTGATATGGTACCGGAGGCTGTGAATAAGGTTTCCTCTATT
>DXEQ01000197.1 GCA_019114885.1 Candidatus Anaerobutyricum stercoripullorum | reverse complement strand
TCGCTGTATATCAAAAGAAAGAGGGCTCCGAACGGCCGAAGGGCAGTCCGGAGCCTTGTTCCGTCCGGAAAAGGCGGCTGCGGCGGCGTTTGAAGCGGCGTGGTGCGCGCTTCATCGTGCCGGAAAAATTTTTCCAAAAAATTTTTCCAAAATATAAAACCTTTTTCGAAGCTCACCTGTCTTAGTCGTGTAAGTGAGGTGAGATTCACGAAAAACAGGAATATTATGCAGTGGTTTGTGTGTTTGTTCAGGAAAGGCATGGACGAATACACAGAGAACAAGCAGCAAAAGGAAAAGATATTCCGGATTATTAAGGAAAGGCAAAAATCGGAAGGGGAAGGCAGGACATGGACTACAGACAGGCAGTAAATCTCGCGAAAGCGGGAAAGGAAGAGGGCTTTCAGTTTTTATATGAAAGCACCTACAAAAGCAAGTACTATTTGGCGCTGAAGTACCTGAAGGATGAGCAGGCGGCGCAGGACGTTTTGCAGGAAGCGTATATCAAGGCTTTTGCAAAGCTGGATTCGCTGGAACAACCGGAGCGGTTTCCCGCGTGGCTGGGCGTCATCGTGGGCAATCTGGCCAAAAACAAGCTGCAGAAGAAAAATCCGCTGTTGTTTTCGGATGTCGCCGTCAACGATGAGGACGAATCCTTTGCGTATGAAATCGAAGATGAGAATCCGAATTATCAGCCGGAGCTGTCCTACAGCAAGCAGGAAACCCAGCAGCTGGTGCATGAAATGATCAACGCGCTTTCTGAAGAACAGCGGGTTTGCATTTTAATGTACGAGATCGAGGGAATCCCCATCCGGGAAATTGCAGCGGCTTTGGGCTGCTCGGAAAATACGGTAAAGTCCCGTTTGAACTACGGCCGGAAGAATCTGAAGAAAAAAGCGGAAGAGCTGCAGAAAAGAGGGTACAAGCTCTACGGCGTGTCGGCGCTTCCCCTGCTTCTTTGGCTGCTTCGCAGAGAGGAATCCGATTTGTTGGCAGACGGCGTGTTGGAAATGGCCCAGAGCCGGGCGGCCGGACAGGTTCTTTCGCATGCGGGCGCAGAAGAAACCTTCGGTGCGAAGGCGGCCGACGCCGCGCAGAACGTGTGGGAAAGCGGCAGGACCGCTGCGGCGGGAGCGGCGAAGAAAGGGTTTCTGCATACGGTCGCCGGAAAGGTAACGGCGGTGCTGGTCGGTCTTGCCGTGGTCGGCGGCGCAGCGGGGACGGCCTACACGGTCTATTCCATCGGCTCGCGGCTAGACGAGCTGCCGTTCCGTCTTGGTGCGGAGCAGAGTTCCGCGGTCAGCACCGCGGCACCGGAAACGTCGACGGCGCCGCAGGAGGCGACACCGGCACCGACGGCAGAACCGTCTCCGACGCCGGAAGCGCCGCAGGTCCGGGAAATGGCGGAAGCGGACTACCCGGCGCTGATTGCCGGAAATCTGACAAAGGCCGAAGTGGAATACGTCTTAGCCTATGGGCCCGAGGAGATTACGGAGCAGGGGCTTGAGCAGATGGACTACGTCAATGCGCTGAATACCCTTTGTCAGGGACCGGAAGGGAGCGGAATGGCGTCGACGGGGCAGGTCAACCCGATAGAAAGCTACGGCCATGACAGCCAGTACCGCTCGGAATATTCGGTGGCAGACGTAAACCGCTTGTTCCGATCGTTTACGGACTACCAGTTCACAGAGGAAAACCACGGCGCAAATGAATGGAATATTCAGGTAGTCGGAGAAAGCATATGCTTCTTCCCCGCCACAATAAACTTTACGGCGGAAACCAATATTATTTCTGCGGAATACACCGATGAGGAAATGACGCTGTATTTCACCTATGACCGCCATCTGTACGACATGGGGATCGAAGACACCCACGCCGAAAAAAGGGCGATTCTCCGTCCCAATGCAGAGGGAAAATATCAGATTGTGCGCATTGAAGAAGCGGAAATCGAAGCCGGGCAGGAGCCGGCGCAGGAAACGGCGCCGCCTGCTTCGGCGGATGAGCAAAGCGTTGATGCAGCATACGCCGGCGTGCTCGATTCCGTAAAAAACGGGGAACGGGCGTACCAGTTCACCGATGGGCTGGATTATACCGGCGCGGTCAAATATTTCTATCAGGATCTCAATCAGGATGGGATCAAGGATTTGGTCATCGGGGCGGAATGCACGCAGGGGCCCTTTATGGCTATGGACTGTAAGTTCTACAGCTGTCAGGAGCAAAACGGCGGTTACCAGCTGGTCGAGGTGCCGGGTTCTCAGATTGTGACGGAGCTTTGTCTGCCGCAGGATGGATACGGCGTGTTCACGCTGGAGTATTCCCGCGGGACGGGAATGTATGAATGCAGCCGGATCACGCTGGAAAACAACGCGATCAAGCTGACGGATATGCCGGAATACCGTTTTCAGCTGGGCGATTCGGCGCAGAAAGCCTTTGCGGCAGCAAATCCGGATGTTGTGTGGATTGATTTGATCTGAACTTGAGGAGGTGAAAGACATGATTGGAGGCGGAGATGTTTCGCCGTTCGCGGGCATATTCACAATACTGACCATATTCATGGTGGCTGCAGCCGTGGGTTTAATTGTAGGCGTGGTTATAATGATTGTTTTGGCGGTCAAAAACCGTGCGTCTCAGAACAATATGATCCAGACCATGCCGATGAAAAGGTTTTGCATATGCCTTGTAGCCGGATCGGTATCCAGTTTTCTCGTGAGTGGCTGCCTGAGTATGTTACCGACTGCGATGTCGTCCGTTGTCGGCGTTATAATCTTTTTCCTGGTTATTGCCGCATATTCCGCGCTGCTCTTCTTCCTGATATACAAGCCTTTAGAGGCAAAGGTGGGCAAGAGCTATGCGCTGGTCGGCGGCATCGCATTTTCGGTTGTTATTGCGATTGTGCTTGCCACAATGGGCGTTAATGCAATTACTTCCCTGCCGTTGTGCATTATTTTGGCCGCAGCCTATACCGCGATCATTTATGCATACGCTGCCAAATTTGAAAAGAAAAAGAATAGGTTCTGATTTTAATTTATTGGATTATTCTTTTGGTTGACGCTTTCCAAAACAAAAAAATCCGGACCTCTTTTGCGGCTCGGATTTTTTGTTGCGTTTGTTGCATCGGGAATGGGCGTGCCCGCGCGTTTACGGGGGTGCGCGCGGTATTTCAAAAAGGACATGCGCGAATTTTTAATTTACAATCCGTTCAAAAGTCCTTGACAAATCCGAACGGGCGGCGTAAGATAAAGGGCACATCGATAAATGCAGTGAAGCAGGACACATTTTACGGGCGACTGCACCGCAGAGAGCTGCCGGGTGGTGCGAGGCAGCATGTGTAAGACCGGTAAAATCTCCCCTGCCAGCAAGTCGGGCGAACACGCGGCGTACGCGCGCTACTAATCCGGCTCGGTTTTGCCTCCGTTATCCGGGCAGCGCAGTAGGATGCTGCGCATGAGCGGCCGCTCCCCTTTTGGCGGCAAATGAAGTGGTAACGCGGAGATTTCGTGACAATGCACA
The DNA here is from genome assembly GCA_019114885.1 of Candidatus Anaerobutyricum stercoripullorum. Classification (GTDB taxonomy): domain Bacteria; phylum Bacillota; class Clostridia; order Lachnospirales; family Lachnospiraceae; genus Anaerobutyricum; species Anaerobutyricum stercoripullorum. The sequence goes on along the minus strand of DXEQ01000197.1, from coordinate 390 downwards.
GAACCTTCGTCTTCAGTCAGTATGAGAACATACTGGTCGGAGACGAAGGTTTTTTGTTTTGCGAAGCTGCTTATCGAGGGAAAAACGATCCCACACGGAGATCGAGAGCAAAGAGGGTCTTAAAAAATGAACACACTCGTTATTGTCCTGATCGCGGCGGTCTGCCTCATCGCGGCCTATGCGTTTTACGGGCGGTGGATCGCGCGCAAGTGGGGGATCGACCCCAAGGCGAAAACGCCCGCCGTCGTCAAAAACGACGGCAAGGACTATGTCCCGACAAACGGCTGGACCGTATTCAGCCACCAGTTCAGCTCCATTGCCGGCGCCGGCCCCGTTACCGGCGCGATTCAGGCTGCGGTTTTCGGCTGGCTTCCGGTTCTGCTCTGGGTG
>DXEQ01000196.1 GCA_019114885.1 Candidatus Anaerobutyricum stercoripullorum | reverse complement strand
CATGATGAGCAGATTATGCAGGAAGGAACAATTTACCATTGAAGAGATTCATGGTCTGGAGGTGCTGGATTCCCGGGGGAATCCCACCGTGGAAGTCACCGTCCGTTTAAAAAGCGGGGCCACGGGGAAGGCCATAGTGCCCTCGGGCGCTTCCACAGGACGGTACGAGGCGGTGGAACTCAGGGACGAGGAGAAACGGTTTGGCGGCAAGGGCGTGGAGCGGGCTGTGACCAATGTAAATACCCGTATCAACGACCGCCTCTGCGGCTGTGACGCCTTAAATCAGAGGGAGATCGACCGGATTCTCATCGAGGCTGACGGCACCGAAAACAAGGGAAAATACGGCGCCAACGCCATTCTGGGCGTATCTTTGGCGGTGGCCAGCGCAGCGGCGGACGGGCTGGGCGTCCCGCTGTATCGCTATATCGGCGGCGTCAACGGAAAAACACTGCCGGTTCCCATGATGAATGTGATCAACGGAGGCGCTCACGCCAAAAACTCCATTGATTTTCAGGAGTTCATGATCATGCCGGTGGGAGCGGAGAGTTTCTCCGAAGGGATACAGATGTGCGCGGAGATCTATCAGGAGTTAAAAAAGAACATCCATGAAAAGGGACTGTCCACCGGTGTGGGCGACGAGGGAGGCTTCGCGCCGGACCTGGAATCTGCGGAGGTAGCGCTGGATATCCTGATGCAGGCCACGGAAAGCGCCGGTTATAAACCGGGCGAAGATATCTGCTTTGCCATGGACGCTGCCGCCTCAGAACTCTATGATGAGAATTCCAGACGATATTATTTTCCGGGAGAGAGCCGGATGAAGGAGAAAGAAATCTACCGCAACGCCGAGGAGATGGTACAGTATTATGAGGCCCTTGTGGGGCAGTATCCGATCATCTCCATCGAGGATGGTCTGGGAGAAGAAGACTATGCAGGATGGAAGGTGCTGACCTATCGGCTGGGAGAGAGGATCCAGCTGGTGGGCGACGACCTCTTTGTCACCAATACCAGCCGTTTGCGGGACGGCATCGAAAAAGGGATCGCCAACTCCATTCTGATCAAACCAAACCAGATCGGCACACTCTCGGAGACGCTGGACGCTATCCTGCTGGCCCAGAAAGCAGGATATACCACCGTCATCTCCCACCGCAGCGGCGAGACGGAGGATACGACCATCGCAGATATCGCTGTGGCGGTCAACGCCGGACAGATCAAGACCGGCGCGCCGTGCCGGGCGGAGCGCACGTCCAAGTACAACCAGCTTCTCCGCATCGAGGAGGAGATGGGGAGCACCGCCTGTTTCGGCGGAAAATAAAACACCGCAGGGCGCGGCAGACAGAATTGCCGCGCCTTTTTGGCAGTCAGTGGATTGACAATTCTGCAGATACAGGATATAATTTAGAAAAAATTTCCATTTGTTCTGTGGTGACTGTGAGAAAAAGAAAGAAGTGACGAAGGCAAAAAGATATAGGAGCGAGGTGATCTTTGATGGGTATGAAGATATTCTGGGGCTGCCTGCTGGCAGTCATATTGTGCGGATACTTTCTCGCTGTCCGCAAAAAAGAGTATGGAGATCCGCAGATGGGGCCGGATGGAGGTAATACGCAGATCTGGCTGTCGCCGCTCATTTTCCCATTTGTGCTGGCGATGTATCTGATTCTGGGAATCTGGATCATCGGTCCGTGGAAGGGGCTGGAACGCTTCCTCTGTCAGACAGCAGATATCTTCCTCTATCTGAATGTCTACTTTTTGGCTCTGCTTGTTCTGATGCCTTTGCTGCGGCGTCATATCAGCGCCAGAGCCTGCGCCACCCTCTGGGTGATTCCGGTGTTTCTCTTTTATCAGGTGTTCATGTTAAATGGTGACAGCGGTCTTCCATTTCTGGCGCTGGTCCTCCCTGTGAGGTGGATTCATGTGGGAATCCTTTTGTGGCTGGCAGGCTTTCTGATCGTGATGGTCTGGCAGATCGCGGGGCATCTGCGATTTCGCCGGCAGCTGATGGAACATGCCGAAAAAGTGCAGGATGAAGCGGTGCTTCGCGTCTGGGAGACGGAGAAGCGATGGCTTGGTTACGGAGATGGAGTAAGCCTTCTCTGTTCTTCGGATATTCATACGCCGCTGTCCATGGGCGTGGGACGAAAGAACCGTGTGACTTTATTGCCGCAGCGGTCTTACACGGAGGAAGAACTGTCCCTGATTTTTCGTCATGAACTTACGCATCTGAGGCGGTGCGATGTGGAGACAAAGATGTTTCTCGGCTTCTGCCTGGCGCTGTGCTGGTTTAATCCGCTGGTATGGATCGCAGTGAAGAAGGCCAGCGACGATCTGGAACTGTCCTGTGATGAGATTGTGCTGCATGGAGCGGATGAAGCGGAGCGTAAGAAATATGCAGCCCTCATCCTCACGACGGCGGATACTTCCCGGGGATATACCACCTGCCTGTCCGCTGCCGCCAGCACGCTGCGTTACCGGATGCGAGCGGTTCTGCATCCTCATAAACGGTATATCGGGGTGGTTATTCTCGCGGCTGCCATGATCATAAGCTGTTTCTTTCATGGGACCATTATTCTGGCCGGTCAGGCGGAGTCTGTGGCAGACGTCACCCGACCTCTTAACGTGACAGCGGCAGATTTCGACAACGTGACCTGTCATATTTTCCATCCGGATACAGGCGAGACAGGGGAAAAGGATCAGATACCTGTTGGAAGAACAGAAGAAGTGAGTAGAGCGGAAGATACAGATGGAACAGGAGAAACCGGGCAGAACGATTATTGGGCGGATCACTGTGAGACAGGGCTCTTTGCTTACATTTCCTCTCTGAAAGCGGAGCGGCTCTATACGGCAAGAGAGTTTGAACAGTCCGGACAGAATTCCTTAAGCTTGTATTCCCAGGAGCGGGATGTCATGATTATTGTGGATGATGAGATATTGAGCGTATATGCGGCGAAGGAACGGTTTGAGAGATATTATCGGGTACGGTCGGAGATTGACTGGGACTTTGTACAGAACTTTTTCTGAGGGCTTTCCCTTGTTTTTGGCAGTTTTGCGACAGTCCTCCTTCTCACTTTTTTGACGGTTTTCACATTCTCCTCTTTACTTATTGGAAAATGTATTCTAATATAAGTACATATATGCCCGGGTGCAGGAGACATCGCACGAGGATTATAGTACGACGGCGCGGAGTACATACATACTTTGACCGGGCAGTGAGGAAAGTGACGGCAGACCTGCCGTCAGATAAGAAGCAGGAGGATGAACATGAAAAGATATATCGCGATAGTATTAGCTGTACTGATGGCTGTATCCATGGCCGGATGCGGCCAGGCAAGAGATCTGTTTCCGGAAAGCACCGGCGATGGCGACGTGTCACAGACAGCGCCGGTGGATGAGGAAGGCATGAAGGTGGGATACCTTCTGCCGTCAGGAACCGACGAGACCGATACCAGTTCCCGTATTGAGAGCATCCGTCAGATGCAGTATGAGACCGGTCTTAAGGATGATCAGGTACTCATCCGGACCGATGTGGCAAAAGATGACTGCGCGGCGGCCATCGACGAGCTGGTGAAGGAAGGCTGCAATATTATTTTTGCCTGTGACGGCAGATATGAGAATATTGTGCTGGATGCGGCGCAGCAGTATCCGGATGTACAGTTCTGTCAGGAAGACGGAACAAAGGCGAAAAAGAGCGATCTTGCCAATATGCATAATTATTATGTCCGTCTGTTCGAGGGATATTATGCGGCCGGTGTGATCTCCGGCATGAAGCTCAATGAGTTTTTGAACAGCGGCAGGATCACCAGTTCCGAATGTGTGATCGGATTTGCCGCCAACGAGGAATCCCCGGAGACCATCAGCTGCATCAACGCTTTCTATCAGGGCGTGGGCGAGGTATGTTCTCAGGCGTCCATGCTGGTCCGCTATACGGACGGAGCCGGAGACTTTGACAAAGACGCCGAGTGCGCGCAGCAGCTTCTGGAGGCGGGTGCTTCCCTGATGACCCAGTTTGTTTCCACCACAGGCGTGGCCACCATCT
>DXEQ01000195.1 GCA_019114885.1 Candidatus Anaerobutyricum stercoripullorum | reverse complement strand
GGTTCGCAGATGATATCTTTTATTTTCATTTTCGGATTAAAGGCCGAGGACGGATCCTGAAACACCATCTGAATGTGGCGGCGGTTCTCCCGCCGTTCTTTTTTGGTCAGTGTTCCAATATTCTTTCCCTGGAAGAATATCTCCCCTTCCGTGGGCTGATCAAGCTGCACCAGCATCCGCATCAACGTACTTTTGCCGCAGCCGCTCTCCCCCACGATGCCCAACGTCCGCCCGCGGTACATTTTCAGATTAATATCGTTATTGGCCCGCAGAAAACGTCCATCTGCCGCAGGAAACACACGGCTCACATGTCTGGCCTCCAAAACAGGTTCTTCAAGAAATATCTCTTTATTTTCAAACATAACGCTCTCCCTCCAATGTCGGCACCGCCGCGATCAGACTGCGGGTATATTCGGACTGCGGGCAGCGGAGAACATGTTCCCGGTCTCCCTGATCCATGATCTTCCCGTGCTGCATGACGATGACTTTATCCCCCATGTAGGCTGCCACGCCCAGATTATGGGTCACCATGATGATACTCGTTCCGTATTCATCCCGCAGTTCCATCATCTGACGCACAATCTGGGCCTGGGTTGTCACATCGAGGGCACTGGTCGGCTCGTCTGCCAGCAACAGTTTCGGCTGAAATGTCATGGCCATGGCGATACCGACCCTCTGGCGCATACCGCCAGACAGCTGGAACGGATACGACTTCATGATATTGTTGCCGTCAGGCAGGCGCATTCGCGCAAGCATCTCCACGCCTTTCTCCCAGGCGTCCTTTTTGCTGATCTTTTCATGGGTGCGGATGTACTCTGTAAATATGCTGCCAATCTTCCGGATGGGATTCATCATGGCTCCGGAATCCTGAAAGATCATGGAAATATCCGTCCCCCGAAGCTTTCGCCATTGTTCGTTCGTATTTTGAAGCAAAGACTTCTCCTCAAACAGGATATCACCGTCCGTCACTTTTCCGCCGCCTGGCAGCAGCCCGAGGATAGCGCGGATCACCGTGGTCTTTCCGGAACCGGACTCTCCCACCAGAGAAACAATCTCTCCTTTTTTCAGCGTCATGCTGAAATCTTTCACCGTCGGCCGGTCCCCGTAGGAGATCGTCACATTTTTCAGTTCAAGCATAGCATTTCCTCCTACTCATTTTTTGGATCCAGCACGTCCCGCAGGGCGTCGCCAAGTAAATTAAATACAACAACTACAATAAAAATCGCCGCGCCAGGGAAAACCATCATCCAGGAGGCGTTCTGGATAAACTGCCGGCCTTCGTTGAGCATCAGCCCCCACTCCGGCGTCGGCGCCTTCGCGCCAAATCCCAGGAAGGAAAGCCCTGCAATCTCCAGCATCATACCGCCGATATCCGTGGTGCCCGTGATGATCAATGTCGGAATCACATTGGGAACCATATATTTCCGCAGGATATACGATGTCTTCGATCCGGTAACTACCGCGGCAGCTACATAATCCTGATTTCGGACTTTTAAGACCAGACTGCGAGCCAGACGGGCATACTTTGTCCAGCTCACCAGCGCCACGGCAATGACGGCGTTTCGTATGCTGGCGCCCATGATACCGGCGATGGCCATGGCAAACACCATACCCGGGAAAGATACCATCAGATCGGCGATACGCATGATCAACGCATCTATCCACCCGCCGAAATAACCGGCCAACACGCCCAGCACCGTACCAAGTACGAAAATCAGAATTACGACGGAAAATGCTGCCACCAGACTGGTACGCGCCCCGTAGATCACCCGGGTAAAGATATCCCGTCCCAGCTTATCTGTGCCGAAAATGTGCTCACTGCCCGGCGGCTGCAAGGCATCTGTGAGCACGGCTTCCGACGGGCTGACGCCCCCCGTGATCACCGGCGCAAAAACAGCGATAAGAATGATCAGAAGAGCCAGGAATGCAAAAAAACAAAAGGATTTATTTTTCACAATAAAATTCTTTACTTTCATGTTCTATCTCCCTTCATTCTCGGATCGACCAGATTATAAGAGATATCCACCAGCAGGTTGATCACCATATAAATCAGCGAAATCCATAACACATAGCCCTGAATCAGCGGGTAGTCATACGCCGTGATAGCGGATACCGCCAGATTACCCATACCCGGATAAGTGAAGATTACTTCCACCACCGCCGTGCCGCCGAGCAGGGAACCCATGGACAGTCCGAACATAGTAAGGAGGGGCAACAACGAGTTTGGAAATACATTCAGCCAGAGAATCTTCCACTCTTTTACGCCCCGGGCTCTTGCGCCCACGACATAATCCTGGCTGAGTTCTTCCACGATCGCCGTTCGCACCTGTCTGGTGTACTTGGCAGACATGGCAAAAGCCAGAGTGACAGCCGGAAGGATCATACTCTTAAAGTCTCCGCCGGAACAGACCACCGGCAGCCAGCCAAGCTGTACGCAGAAAAACATCATGAGAAGGAGTCCTACCCAGAAGTTCGGCATGGACACGCCAAAAAATGTAATACCCCGCAGTCCGTAATCCAACAAGCTGTTCTTATGCGTCGCCTGAATCATACCGATCGGTACGGAAACAACGAGCATCAGCACCATGGCAAATATGGACAGTTTCAGCGTTGGCCAAAGGCGCGCCAGTAATAAAGAAGAAACCGAACCTCCATATGCGTAGGAAGTGCCAAAATCACCGTGCAGACAGTTCCACAGCCAGTCCACATACTGTACCAGAACCGGACGGTTAAGTCCCATCGCTTCTCTTGTCTGCTCTATGATCTCTTCACTTGGCATCATGCCGGTGGCCGCGTACATGGTACGCACCGGGTCTCCCGGCGCCAGATATGTGATCAAAAATGACAGAAAACTAATCCCGATGGCGACGATCACAATCTGAATCAGTCTCTTTCCTATTTGTTTCGCAGTCAAAACGTTCTCTCCTTTCCGCACAGGACATACCGCGGGGTTTTGGCCCCGTTTCTCTTCCCGTTTGATCTGTCGCATTTTCCCGGAAAAACATATCGCCTTTCCGGGAAAATAAAAGCACTTCTTACTGAGCGGCAGGGTAGATATCCGTCGTCAGCCAGTAATAATCTGCGGTAGGGATTGCCGCGCCGCCGATGGTAGCGTTTCTGGAGATCATAGAACTGTTATAATATCCATGAACCACAACAGCCGCGTCGTCAAGAAGAATCTGCTGCATCTGCTGGATAATGTCACGGCGGGCGTCATTATCAAAGGTCGTGCTCAATTGCTCGAATAACTTGTCATATTCTTCATTTTTGTAACCACAGTAGTCAGAACCGGATGTGGAACACCATGCAGCCAGATACTCTGTCGGGTCGCCGGTACCCACTGTCGTCCAGTTGGAACCATTTAAGTCAAAGTCGCCGGACTGATAGCTGTCCCACTGACGGGCGGAATCACCGATCTCCAGATCGACGCCGATGCCGATCTCGGCAAGCTGCTGCTGGATCGCCTCGGCGAAATCATCCAGACAACGATTCTCATAGGTCACATAGTGAAGCACAACTTCCTTGCCGTCCAGTTCCCGGGTGCCGTCGCCGTTGGTATCCACGATACCGGCGTCATCCAGCAGTTTCTTTGCTCCTTCCACGTTGTAGGCATAAGAGTCTGTCAGATTCTCATAGCCATAATCAAGATTGGACGGCAGAACGGAACATCCGGACGTGTACAACCCTCCTACGGTGACGGAACACATGGTCTCATCATCCAATGCCATAAGCACAGCCTCCCGCAACGTCTTGTTGGAGAGCAGTCTTCCTTCGGACATGTTCATGTGGGCAAGACCGGTACGAACGCCGCTGGCGATGGTCACCGTAAAGTTCGGATCATTCCGCAGTGTATTTAAGTCATTGATATTCGTTACATTTTCCGCCAGATCAAGCTGACCGGACTGAAGCGCCATCGCTTTGGCGGAGGCGTCTCCCATGTAGAGAAGCTCTACCGTATCAAACGGCACGTCCCCATTCCAGTAATGTTCGTTGGCAACCATCGTATATCCCACTTCTTCCCGGAAATTGGTCGCCACATATGGACCGGTACCGATCACACCGTGGTCATAATCGGTGGTATGCTCCACATCAATGATCGCCATAACCGGATACGCCAGGTTTTTAGTCAGATCCACATATGGCTGCGTCGTTTTGATCGTCACATTGCCGGACGCATTATCGGCCGTGATCTCCGCCTCTGCTTCCAGATAATTCTGCGGAGCGGAAGAACCGTTCGGCGCTTCCTCATACAGTCGGTCAAAGCTAGCCTTTACCGCTTCCGCCGTCACATCACATCCATCGGAGAACTTCACGCCCTCCCGAATATGGAACACCCACTCGGTATGCTCGTCATTGACCGTATATTCATCACATAACGTATTAACCACGTTCATGGAATTATCAAATTTAAACAGGCACTCACCCACGCCATAGCGGGAAAGGTTCCAGGCGCAGTTGATCTCCGCCGCCGGGTCCAGACCGCCGCCGCTGTAATTCTGGATACCGAATGTCATGCTGGTTCCGGCAGAAGTATCCTGCTCCGTCTCATAAGCCTGCTGATTGACCTCATCCTCCCGGTTGCCAGAAGCGGCTCCCGTATTGCCTTCCTGCGCGCCGGATGACCATCCGCAGCCGGCCACACTGCCGATGACCATCACAGACGTCATCGCTGCCGCAAGTATTTTTTTCATCTTCATCTCTTGTTACCTCCTCATAAAAAATTAGTTCCTGCGCTTCAAATAGCGCATCGTCACTGTCATAAGAATCACCGCCATCGCCCAGGACGCCGGGTAGCTGAACGCTACGCTCTGCACCGACGGGCGAAGCGCCATGGCCGCCATCATAAACACGATCCGGAAACCGCAGAAGCTTACGATCGTCACAATCATAGGCGCGACAGCCTGCCCGTATCCCCGAAGATTACCGCTCAGGCACTCCAGTATCACATACAGGAAATAGAGCGGAAAAGTAATGCGGATGATTGACACCGTCTGCCCGATCACCGCCGCATCTTTTGTAAAAATGTGCAGGTACACCGGCGCGGCCAACATCAGCAATATCCCCGCCGCAAAGACCACGACGGCTCCGCCTCCGATACACACCCGATTTCCCTGCCGGATGCGCTCCGGCTTATCGGCGCCGTAGTTTTGTCCCACAAAAGATACCACCGCCTGTCCGATTGCCAGAATGGGCAGATACAATATCATCTCCGTCCTGAAATATACGGTGAACGCCGCGATAGACGTAACCCCCAGCGTATTGATCTGGGACTGAATCAAAATGTTGGAAAACGTGATCACAATGGACTGGATGCCGGCGGGCACGCCGACCCGCAGCACATGACCCAATTCCCGGGTATACAGCCCCGGCTGCGTCAGACGCAAAGCGTACGGAGTCCGCAGCCGGATCAGACAGGCTGCGGCACAGCAGGCCGCCACCGCCTGGGAAACTACCGTCGCGATCGCCGTTCCCTCGACGCCCATTCCGAAAACCGCGATGCAGACGTAGTCCCCGACAATATTGAGGACGCCTCCTACGCACTGAAAAATCATCGGGTTGCGGGAATCGCCCAACGCTCTGATCACACCGCTCAAAAGGTTATACAACACCACCGGCACCATACCGACCATATAGACCCGCAGATAAAGCACGGCCTGCGGCATGATGTCCCGCGGCGTCCCCATGGCGGTGAGAAACAGTTCCGCCCCTCCAATGCCGAGGAGCATCAGCACAAGACCGCCGCCGATTCCCACCAGAAACATGGTCTGAATCAGTCTGTGCAGACTGTCCCATTGCTTCGCGCCAAAATACTGTGCCGTAAACACGCTGGTTCCTACGGCCATGCCGGTGAAAAATCCCACCAGACAGGTGATGATCAGACTGCTGGCGCCTACCGCCGCCGAAGCCTCTGTGCCAAGAAACTGTCCCACAAATACCAGATCCACAGTAGAGTAGAGTTGCTGGATCAGGCTGCTTCCCAGAAGCGGCAGAGCAAAAAACACAAGGCTTTTTACTACATTTCCCTCTGTCAGACCTGTTCGTTTCACTTGTCGTTCTCCGTTGCCGTCTGCTGTATCTCGCCATGGGTATGAACGCCGTATTCACCGTGGAAATGTGCCCCATGGAAAAGTGTGCCATTTGTCTCATGGCTGTGGTCCATACAATCATCCGGAACATGATCGGCCGCTTCCTCTTCCAGATCATCCACACACTCCCCATAATGTCCGTAGGCAATGAGCGGTGAATTTGCCGGAACAGAGTAGGAGATGGTCTGATACAGGATCGTGGCGTCCTCCCGCATCCGCACTTCCTCGATCACATTGCCAAAATAATCTTTCAATATGCCCACCACTTCATCTTTCCGTACCGCGTCGCCCGCCTTTTTAAACGGATGCCAGCATCCTTCTCTGACCGAATCCACATAATGAACATGGTGCATATGCACCGGAACCTGTCTCTGCGTTTCCGGCTCCGTGGTAAGAACGCCCAGATACCGGAGGATATTACGGACGTCCTTTCCTGACGCCTCCGCTTCTTCCCCGGACCACTGACCTTTGCATCCCCGCTCAATGAGTACCGATGGAATCCCCAGCGTACCCGCGTAATTATATGCGCCGCCGGAGCCGATGCCCGACTTTACATAAAATGGTACATCCGCTTTCCGGGCCATCGCTTCCGCCTTTGCCACGACTTCCGGCGCGGCGTTGCCTACCGAATAGATAAACGGCGTCAGATCTTCAAACCAGTCTCCGTTATGCACATCAATATAATAATCGATCCGGGAAAAGAGTTCCTTTTCCATAAAGTACGCCAGCTTATCCGTAAATGTACCGTCCATACTTCCCGGGAACACCCGGTTTAAATTCTTGCCGTCCTCTCTGGATACGCTGACCGTCCGGGC
>DXEQ01000025.1 GCA_019114885.1 Candidatus Anaerobutyricum stercoripullorum | reverse complement strand
TCTAGAAAAAATTTACTTGACTGAGACAGGACACGGTCCTGATAGGCGGAATGACCACCAATGTTTACGGGTTTCATAAGAAATGCACCCCCAATTCCAAAAGTGTAGTGTGTTCCGACAGGAAAAACAATTGAAAATCTTTTTCTTATATGAAAAAAACATTTACAATAAAAGAAAACCATTCTGTCACATTTCCGTAAGTTTTCTTCAGACAATCGTTATTCTTCGCTCACAGCTTGTTCACAATCTTCCTGTAGAATAAAGCCATCAAATAACAGGGAAGCAATTATTTGATAGATTTTTTCATACTTTTCTCTCTTTTTAAAAAGCCGGCCCAGAAGGACCGGCTTTTTTGTTTGTTCATATATTGTATAAAATGGAGTTAGTTATGTTTAAGAAGCTTTTGGGAATAGCGGATACTATATTATACTGCCTGATCCGCTGCGATTAATTCCTGCATCTTCTTCACTGCTTCTTCCGGCATCGGCTCATAGTTGCCAAGTGTTTTGGCGATGACGGTCGTCTCAGCCATCTCTTCGGTGTAGATGGTAGCGTGCATTGCGCCTTTCATATCTTTTCCGCAGGAGAACATACCGTGGTTTTTGATCAGACATACGCGGCCGTTTTCTCCGAGAGTGTCTGCCACCTTATGTGCCACGTCGTTGGAACCTGGCATGGTGAAGCTTACGATACCGACCGGTGTGAATTCGCACTGTGGAGGAGTGATTGGTCTAAGTTCCGGATTCTCACCCATGGCGCAGATGGTCGCATACATGCTGTGGGTGTGAACGGTAGCGTTTACATCCGGTCTTCTTCTCATAACCTCTGTGTGCATCGGGACCTCGGAAGATGGTTTGTAGTTTCCGTCAATCCATTCCACGCTGCCATCTTCCTTCATCTCTACGATGGCGATATCTTCCGGTTTCATCCCTGTATAGGAGATGCCGGACGGAGTGATCGCAACGATATTTCTGTCCTCGGAATCTCTCATGGCGATGTTTCCGGAGGTTCCGTTGATCAGTCCTTTTTCCACTGCTTCCATGATAGCTTCTAAAACGGTTTTTCTGATTGCTTCATATTTCATATTTTATTTCCTCATCTTTCTGATTCATTTATATCCAAAGTTTATTGTGCATCCAATGCCTGTTTGTCTGTAACCGGCGCTTTTATGCAGGAGACGATACCGATGATTGCCAGAGCAACCGCAGATACGATAAATCTGGAAGAGATATCGGTGCTGATTACATTTGCCAGTGGATTTACGATAAATGCGGAGAAGAAGTTTCCGACATTGTAGAAAGCGGAGATAATGGCAATCGCCAGGGATGCCTGCGCTGCCGGTACCATGTTGGCACCAAATGTAACCGCACCCGGATTTCTGATGGCAAATCCGATACCTACCAGCAAAGCGCCCAGGCAGATCACATAGAAGTTTGTGGATAAACCTACGCATGCGGTTCCCACTGCCATCACCAGGATGGAGGCGCCGATGGTCAGTCTCTTGAACATCTTTACGACTGTTCCGAGAAGAAGTCCGCCCACGATACCTACGATCTGCATGATGGCCGCAACGGTACCCGCTGTGTTGGCGTCGCCGATACCTTTCGCATCGATGTACATTGCAATGTTTGTGTTAAATGTTGCTACAAATACACCTGTGAGCAGGCAAAGCGCGCCAAAGTAGATCATGCTGCCGGAGATGCCGCCTTTTTCTGTACTCTGTTCCGCAACGATCACCTCTCCGCGAGGTACTGTCAGGAATACGATGATGATGATCGGCAGGGTGATGAAGAATACGAGATATCCTGTTTTCCATCCGCCCATGGCTGTCAGTAATCCGGAACCTTTTGCGATGATCGTTCCGCCGAGACTTACAAAGATGGACTGGAATCCCATCATTCTGGATTTATCGATTCCGGTAAAGTAATCGGAAATCAGGGAAGAACTTGTTACTACCACGAAGGATAAACCTGCGCCGATCACTGCGCTGGCAAGGTACAGCATCCATAACTGGCTGTTTAATACCTGTGGTAATAATGCTCCAACCAGCATGAGAACGGTACCGATGATCGCGATGTCTCTTTTTGTGATATACTTTTCAAAAAATGGTTCAATGATCATCATTGGAAGGGTGATCAGGTTGATAATCGTAAGTACAATCTGAATGGATGCGTCGCTGGCCTCCGGGAAATACTTTCCGATTTCCGCAAGGATCGGGGATAATGCGCTGTTACATGCCATTGTCATGGACATGATCAGTAAGCCAGCGGCAATGACCATTTTACTCTTTTTGGTTTCCATAAATACATCTCCTTTTCTTCTCTTTATGTAGTTCTGACTGTCTTATCGTTTCCAGACATATTTCAGTTCTTCATTATTTAAGTACGCCAGGATTTCCTGTGCCATCATCTCGCCGGACCAGTTATCCACGTCTGTGGTGAGACCTGCCATATGTGGAGTACATACCACATTTCTCATGGAAAGGAGCGGATGATTTGCCGGTACCGGTTCCTCCCAGTATACGTCGATAGCCGCGCCTGCGATTTCTTTGTTCTGAAGCGCCTCCACGAAGTCTTTCTGGTCGATGACGGCCGCTCTTGCCGTATTGATCAGATAGGCGGTCGGTTTCATCTTGGAGAACCAGTCTTTGTTGACCATATTTCTTGTGGAATCCAGCACAGGAAGGTGGATACTTACCATATCGCTCTCTGTCAACATGGTATCCAGATCAACCGGGATTGCTCCGTCCGCCTTGATAACTTCCTCCGGCATAAATGGATCGTATGCAAGAATTTCCATACCGAATGCTTTTGCTCTCACAGCAACCTCACGTCCGATGGCGCCATATCCGGCGATACCCAGCTTTTTGCCGTAAAGTTCAAAACCGATGCCGTAATCGGTAAACGGGTGGTTCTCATCCAGCGGTCCGAATGTGACATTTTTTACATCCGGCACATCGTAAATGTTTTCTTTTGCCGGGCCGGTATGCTCACCCTTTGAAAGACCCGTTGCGCTCAGTGTGAGATTTCTCGCCGCGGCGATCATCAGACCGATGTTGAACTCGGCGACTGCCACACGGTTTCTTCCCGGTGTGTATGCCAGCGGGATTCCGGCTGCCTTTAACGCTTCGTTGTCCACTGTTACCGGTGTTCCCTTTGCCACACCGATGAACTTCATTCCGGAGTTGATCCATGCGTTGATGGTATCGGTTCCGGCGTATTCATCACCGAGGACAACGATCTCAAAACCTTCACACTCCGCTTTTGTCATCTCCTCCGTCACATTTCCTTTGCCGTGCTTTAACTCGCCTGCAATGGTAATGTCGCAATATTCTTTGATCTCTTCCATTCTCTTTTCCGGAAGCTGTGTACATAAAACTAATTTCTTTTTCATGATATTTCTCGCCCTTTCTGCGTGTTTTTCCTGAGCGTCCTGCTCTTTATTGATACATTTATTATAAATACCCATAAGTCACTTCTCAAATTAGCTTTTTCCGTATTGAAACGGAATCCATATCCGGTTTCCGTCTCAATACAGCTGTGTTTTATACGCGCAGAGCAGTGTAATAAGCCTGGCTGATTGCCTCGTAAATCTTTCCAACCTTATTGCAGTCGCCGATAATGTAAGATTCATCCACCAGATCAGCGAGTGCGTCCACCTTCTCGTACGGGGATTTGAAGCCGAGAGCACAGATAATGGAGTCCGCCTCAACCACAAATTTTTCCTTTTCATTCTGGCAAATAACACCTTCATCTGTGATCTCCACAACCCGGGTATTCACCAGACATTTTGCGGCCCGCTCTACTTCCGGCATTAATCCGCCGCGGTAGAAGGAATTGACTTCCTCCGCAATCTCCGGTTTCATCTCGATGATCGTACACTCTTTGCCCTCGTGTTCGAATCCAACGGCTCCCTCTGCTCCGACCAGACCGCCGCCCATGATGGCAACCTTCTTTCCGAGTTTCTCCGGATGCAATTCCGCGTCGATGGCCATAATCACCTTCTTGTTATCCATTCCTTTGATTGGCGGAACCAGTTCCTCGGAACCAATGGCGACGATCAGCACGTCCGGATCAAACTCTTTTACTACTTCCGGTGTGACCTCCGCATTCAGGAAAATGTTCACACCAGCCTTTTTCGTTCTGTTTTCCAGAACCCGGATCAGTTTCAGGATATCTTCTTTAAAATATGCCGCTCCGGCAGGATGCAGGTTGCCGCCCAGTTTCTCTGCCTTTTCCATCAGAGTAACGTTATGGCCCCTTTGAGCCAGCGTGATAGCTGCCTCCATTCCGGCAGGGCCGCCTCCTGCAACGAGTACTTTCTTCTTCTGTTCTGCTTTTTCCACCTGGGCCTTATGATTCAGCTGCTGTCCCATGATCGGGTTGACGGCACATTTTACCATCTCCAACTCGCCGGTCGCGCCGAAACATTCGTAGCACCGCAGACACGGAGTGATATCGTCGGCCTTTCCACATAACGCTTTGTTCGGCAGGAACGGATCTGCCAGGCTGGCACGTCCCAGTTCCACAGCGTCCGCCTGACCAGAAGCGATGATCTCTTCCATCTGCGCCGGATCATTTAAGGAACCCACACAGGCAACCGGCGTCTTCACTGCTTTTTTGATCGCGGCAGCCAGGTAGACATTGACCCCTCTCGGGTAAAATGCGGAAGGATGTGTCCGGCAGAACATATCCGGGTCCTCATGATTTCCACAGGAAACGTTGATCAGATCGACCTTGTCATCGATCATCTGCGCTACCTTGATACAGTCGTCCAGTCCCAGTCCCTTGTCGGTAAAGTCGTCTCCGGAGATTCTTGCCTCAATCGGGAAATGAGGGCCGACGGTCTCCCGCACCTTATCTACGACCATCACAAAGAATCTGGCTCTGTTTTCCAGGGAACCGCCGAATTCATCCGTCCTCTTATTCCATACAGGGGATAAAAACTGGGAGAACAGCCATCCGTGAGCGGCATGGACCTGCACCATATCGAATCCGGTTTCCTTACACAGTTTTGCCGCTTTTCCGTAAGATTCAATGATCTCAAAGATCAGCTCTCTCGGCATCTCCTTTACCTCGCCGGCCGGCATGGTCATATCGCTCAGGCCATATGCCACGCTGCAGGTATCCACATCTCCGCCGACGCTGGCCAGTCCGCCGTACATTCCGCCGTGGGAAAGCTGGATATTGGCGTAGGCACCTGCATTGTGGATAGCGCGGGCACATTCCGTCATTCCCTGACGAACACCGAAGGAGTCCAGCTGCAGCTGCTTATTGTGGGATTTGCCCGTTGCGGAATGAGGGATGGCCTCACCGTATGTAACGACGCTGGCGCCGCCCTGCGCCTTCTCTTCCAGATATGCGATCATCTCCGGAGTAAAATGTCCGTTCAGGTCGATCATACTCGGGCTGGTCGGCGCACAGATGATTCTGTTTTTCATTTTGATATTTCCAATCCGAAGCGGGGAAAATAAATGCGGATATAATTCTTTTCCCTTATATTTACACGTCATAGTTCCTTCTCCTCCTTTTCATACTTTCACATGTTATTTAAAATGCTTTCTTCAAAATGTTCATAACGTCTT
This sequence comes from Candidatus Anaerobutyricum stercoripullorum, assembly GCA_019114885.1. GTDB lineage: Bacteria > Bacillota > Clostridia > Lachnospirales > Lachnospiraceae > Anaerobutyricum > Anaerobutyricum stercoripullorum. The sequence continues at coordinate 120 of DXEQ01000025.1, read as the reverse complement.
CTTTTGTGACGCCCTGTTTTGGATTGAATCCGAGAACCGGCTCTTTTAACACATCGTCTGCCAGCATGGAGAAATCATCCTCAGAGATTCCCTGCTCGGATAAGGTCTTGATTCCAAGAG
>DXEQ01000194.1 GCA_019114885.1 Candidatus Anaerobutyricum stercoripullorum | reverse complement strand
CCAGCGTCTCCCGGTTATACCGCTGCCCATGGCAGACCTCGCAAGGCACGTACACATCCGGCAGGAAATGCATCTCAATCTTGATGATACCGTCTCCGGCGCAGGCTTCGCAGCGACCGCCCTTTTTGTTGAAGCTGAAACGCCCTTTGTCGTATCCCCTCGCCTTGGCGTCTTTTGTCATGGCAAAAAGCTCCCGGATGTGATCGAAGACGCCGGTGTAGGTAGCCGGATTGGAACGTGGCGTCCGCCCGATCGGCGACTGGTCGATATTGATGATCTTATCCAGCTGTTCCACACCCACGATATCTTTATGTTTTCCCGGCTTGATGCGGGCCCGGTTCAGCATACAGGCCAGCTTTTTGTAAAGAATCTCATTGATAAGAGAACTCTTGCCGGAACCCGACACGCCGGTAACACAGGTCAGCACACCCAGCGGAAACTTCACGTCGATATTCTTGAGATTATTCTCCGCAGCGCCTTTTACAGTCAGCCAGCCGGTCGGCTTCCTTCTTGTTTCCGGCACCGGAATCTTACGCTTGCCGCTTAAGTATTCGCCGGTGATGGAGTTCGGGTTGCGCATCAGCTCCTCCGCCGTTCCCGTGGCCACCACTTCTCCGCCGTACTCCCCGGCCTCCGGACCGATATCCACGATATAATCCGCCGCCAGCATGGTATCCTCGTCGTGTTCCACCACGATCAGAGAATTACCCAGATCCCGCAGGCTTTTCAACGCGTGGATCAGTTTATCGTTATCTCTCTGATGAAGACCGATACTCGGCTCGTCCAGTATATATGCCACTCCCACCAGACCGGAACCGATCTGTGTGGCCAGACGGATGCGCTGAGCCTCGCCGCCGGACAGTGTGCCCGTGGCCTGTGAGAGGCTGAGATAATCCAGTCCCACATCATTCAGGAAACCGATTCTTCCCCGGATTTCCCTGAGAATCTGCTTTCCGATCATGAGTTGGCGCTCCGAAAGCTGAATATCCCGGAAAAACTCCATCAGCCTCCGCACCGACAGATTCGTCAGCTGCGCGATATTGTAATCTCCCACGGTGACCGCCAGAGATTCTTCTTTCAGTCGCTGCCCGTGGCAGGCATCGCACGGAGTCACGGTCATAAAGTTCTCGTATTCCGCCTTCTGCCGTTCGGAATGATTCTCCCTGTATCGTCTCTGTACATTTCTGATGAGTCCTTCAAAGGCCACGTCATAGTAGCCCTCTCCCCTCTTTCCTTTGTAATGTACCGTCACTTCCCGGCCGCCCGTGCCGTAGATCAGCATGTCCTGAATCTCCTGCGGCAGATCCTGAAACGGTGTGTTCAGGTCAAAACCGTATTCCTCCGCCAGGGCGTCAAGAATCGCCCTTGTGTAGCTCTTCGGATCGGTGCAGGACTGCCAGCCGATAACGGTGATGGCGCCCTCCGCAATACTCAGCCTCTTATCCGGGATCATCAGATCCACGTCAAACTCCATCTTGAATCCCAGCCCGTGGCAGACCGGACAGGCGCCAAAGGGATTATTGAAGGAGAAGCTTCTCGGCTCGATCTCATCGATGCTGATGCCACAGTCCGGGCAGGAAAAGCTCTGGCTGAAATTCATCGGCTCTCCGCCCGGCACATCCACCAGCAAAAGGCCGCCGGTCAGTCCCATGACTGTCTCCACCGAATCGGTCAGACGCTGTTCGATGCCTTCCTTGATCACCAGACGGTCCACCACAATCTCTATATTATGTTTTTTATTTTTTTCCAGTTTGATCTCCTCGGACAGGTCGTACAGATTCCCGTCAATCCGCACCCGGACATAGCCGCTTCGCCGGGCATTGTCGAGAATCTTCACATGTTCACCCTTCCTGCCCCTGACGATCGGCGCCAGAAGCTGAATCTTCGTCCGCTCCGGCAGCGCCATCAGCGTATCTACAATCTGATCTACTGTCTGCTTCTCGATAACCCGTCCGCACTTCGGACAGTGGGGAATCCCCACCCGGGCATAAAGAAGACGGAGATAATCATAAATCTCCGTCACCGTTCCCACCGTAGAGCGGGGATTGCGGTTGGTGGACTTCTGGTCAATGGAGATGGCCGGAGACAGGCCCTGAATATCATCTACATCCGGCTTCTCCATCTGCCCCAGAAACTGTCTGGCGTAGGAGGACAGCGACTCCATGTATCTCCGCTGCCCTTCCGCGTAAATCGTATCAAAAGCCAGCGAAGACTTACCGGAACCACTCAGTCCCGTCAGCACCACAAACTCATTTCTTGGTATATTCACATCAATATTCTTCAGGTTATGCTCTCTGGCACCCCGAATCCGAATATATTCCTTCTTTTCGCTCATGTATGTCTCCTCATGTAATTACTGTATGCTTTCCTGTCTTTCACAGAAAATGTACCTCGTTGCCAGTCGTACACTTTCCGTAAATGTATCTCTGGCAGAGATCTGCACATTTTCAGCAAATGTACGACAATCTGGTTGTACGTTTTCTGAGCAATCGTTTTCGGCTATCTTACCGTTTTATAAAATATTTTGCAAGAGCTTTCGCGGATTTTCTAATCAAAATCCCGCAGGGCGATCTTGTATTTCTTAAGTTCGTCACGCAGCACAGCGGCCTCCTCGAAATTCAGTTCCGCCGCCGCCTGATTCATCTTCTTTGTCAATTTGGCGATCATTTCTTTTAACTCTTTCTTGTCCATGGACTCCATATCCTTCTGCAGTCCTCGCCCAACGTCTTCTTTTTCGTCCTCTTTGGTGATGGAGATCACATCCCGGATTGCCTTCTGGATCGTCTGCGGCGTGATGCCGTGTTCCTCGTTATACGCCATCTGAATCTTCCGTCTCCGCTCCGTCTCCGTGATGGCGGCCTGCATGGAGTCTGTGATGGTGTCGGCATACATGATCACATGTCCGTCCACGTTTCGCGCCGCCCGGCCGATGGTCTGCACCAGGGACGTCTCGGACCGCAGAAAGCCTTCTTTGTCCGCATCGAGGATGGCGATGAGGGTCACTTCCGGAATATCCAGTCCCTCCCGCAGCAGGTTGATTCCCACCAGCACATCAAACACGTCCATACGGAGATCGCGCACGATCTCAATCCGCTCCAGCGTGTCGATATCGGAGTGCAGATACTTCACCCGGATATCCAGTTCCTTCATATAAGAAGTGAGGTCTTCCGCCATCCGCTTGGTCAGCGTTGTGACCAGAATCTTGTGCTTCTTTTCCACCTCTTTGTTGATCTCGCTGATCAGATCATCGATCTGTCCCTCCACCGGGCGCACATCGATGAGCGGGTCCAGCAGACCCGTCGGCCGGATAATCTGCTCTGCCCGGAGCATCTCATGTTCGTCCTCATACACATTCGGGGTGGCGGACACAAAAAGCATCTGATCGATCCGGTCCTCAAACTCAGAAAAATTCAGCGGACGGTTGTCCAGCGCCGACGGCAGCCGGAAACCGTAATCCACCAACGTCTGTTTCCGCGACCGGTCGCCGGCATACATGCCCCGCACCTGCGGGACAGTGATGTGGGACTCATCCACGATCATCAGAAAATCATCCCCGAAGAAGTCGATGAGCGTGTAGGGCGCCTGCCCCGGCGCCAGGCCGGTCAGATGCCGGGAGTAGTTCTCGATGCCGGAACAGAATCCCGTCTCCTTCAGCATCTCCATGTCAAAATTGGTGCGCTCCGCGATCCGCTGCGCTTCCAGCAGCTTATCGTGCTCTTTAAACCACGCCACCCGTTCTTCCAGCTCTTCTTTGATCGTGCCGACGGCGCGTTCGATCTGCTCCTGCGGCACCACATAATGAGACGCCGGGAAAATCGCCACGAAATTAAGGCTCGCCTTGATCTCGCCGGTCAGAATATCCACCTGCACGATCCGGTCGATCTCGTCCCCGAAAAACTCGACCCGCACCGCGTCCTCAAAGGTGGATACCGGCAGAATCTCCAGCACATCGCCCCGCACCCGGAAGCTTCCTCTCTTGAAATCCAGCTCATTTCTCACATACTGAATATCGATCAGTCTCCGCACAACCTCGTCCCGGTCAATCTCCATGCCCGGACGCAGTGAGAGCATCATCTCCTCATAATCTTTCTTGCTTCCGATTCCGTAAATACACGAAACCGAGGAGACCACGATCACGTCCTTCCGCTCAATGAGCGCCGCCGTGGCGCTGTGCCGCAGCTTATCAATCTCATCATTGATGGAGGAATCCTTCTCGATATAGGTGTCCGTGGACGGCACGTAAGCCTCCGGTTGGTAATAATCATAGTAACTGACAAAATATTCCACTGCATTGTGTGGAAAAAACGCCTTAAACTCGCTGTAGAGCTGCGCCGCCAGCGTCTTATTATGCGCCAGGATCAGCGTCGGCTTATTCAGCTGCTGGATGACATTTGCCATCGTGAAGGTTTTTCCGGAGCCGGTGACGCCCAGGAGAGTCTCGGCCTGATTGCCTTCCTTGAATCCCCTGACCAGCTGTTCGATGGCCTGGGGTTGATCGCCGGTAGGTTTATATTCTGATACTAATTCGAAATGGTTCATAATCAATCTCCT
>DXEQ01000193.1 GCA_019114885.1 Candidatus Anaerobutyricum stercoripullorum | reverse complement strand
TCTACTACAATATATTTATGGTTGATCTAATCATTTGTACTGATATTTTAGCACATCCCACCGCGGCCTCCCAGTTTTTTTATGAATCTTTGTGCAGGATGCGTTCATATACGCGAAAGAAAGCGTATCGCGGCCTTATGGCGCGGGTCCGGATAGTTGCGAACTTTCTGTGTTTTTGTGATTTTCGACTTGAAGTCTCTGCAGCGAATGTGGTATCATCATAAAATTAGAGAAGTATCATGTATACACGGCACAGCTCACCTGCTGTGAAAGGGGATAGAAAGGGATAAGAATATGAATACTATGCATAAGCAGAAGATTCTGGCGCCATCCATCTTGTCAGCGGATTTCGCGAATCTCGGAAGAGATGTGATTACCGCTGTGGAGGCCGGGGCACAATATATACACGTTGACGTGATGGACGGGATGTATGTTCCGCAGATTTCTTTCGGTACGCCTGTGATCCGGGCGCTGCGGCCGCTGACGGACGCGGTGCTTGATGTGCACATGATGGTGGAAGAACCGGGACGCTACGTGGAAGAATACGCCGCTCTGGGAGCGGATATCATCACCGTACACGCGGAGGCCTGCACGCATCTGGACCGGGTGATCCAGCAGATTAAGGCCTGCGGCAAAAAAGCGGCGGTTTCACTGAATCCGGCCACACCGCTTTGCGCGCTTGACTATGTGCTGGAGGAGCTTGATATGGTCCTGCTCATGACGGTCAATCCAGGATTCGGCGGGCAGAAGTACATTTCCTACTGTGACGATAAGATCCGGGCGCTGCGCGCGGAGATTGACAGACGCGGTCTTCCGGTGAAGATTCAGGTGGACGGCGGCGTCAAGGCTTCCAATGTGAAGCGTCTGGCAGAGTGCGGCGTGGATGTCTTCGTGGCAGGATCCGCCGTTTTCGATGGAGATATTACAGAAAATGTGAAAAAAATCATGGAGCAGCTGCAATAAACATTGCGGGAATTCTGCTCCCCCTATTATATTTTCAAAAAAAGAGAGGTTAAGAAAAATGAGTGAATGTACACATGACTGCAGTTCCTGCACTGAGAACTGCGCGGAGAGAAAGACAAATCCGGAAGATTTCCGTGTGAAGCTGAGCGAGGGAAGTTCTGTGAAGAAAGTGATCGGTATCGTATCCGGTAAAGGCGGTGTCGGCAAGTCCATGGTGACGTCCCTTCTGGCCTGCGCGTCCATGCGGGAAGGCTATAAGACAGCGATTCTTGACGGTGATATCACAGGGCCTTCCATCCCGAAGGCATTCGGCGTTCATGAGAATCTGGTTGGCAATATCGACGGTCTGATCGTGCCGGGCTCCACAGCCATGGGTATCGATATGGTTTCCGTCAACCTGCTTCTGGCCAACGAGACCGATCCGGTCATCTGGAGAGGTCCGGTGCTGGGCGGCGTTATCAAGCAGTTCTGGGGAGAGACCCTCTGGCAGAATATTGACTATATGTTTGTGGATATGCCTCCGGGAACCGGCGACGTACCGCTGACTATCTTCCAGTCTCTTCCGCTGGATGGCATCATTATCGTGGCATCCCCGCAGGAGCTGGTAGGTATGATCGTGGAGAAGGCAGCCAACATGGCCCGTATGATGAACATTCCGATCCTTGGACTGGTGGAGAACATGAGCTATGTGGAATGTCCGGACTGCGGTAAGAAGATCTATGTCTTTGGCGAGAGCCATATCGATGAGATCGCGGCGCAGTATCAGGTGCCTGTACTGGCCAAGATTCCGGTGGATCCGGAACTGGCGGCAGCCTGCGACGCAGGAAAGATCGAATTTACAGAAAGAGATTATATGAAGGATGCGGTGGAGCTTCTCAAGAAGCTGTAGGAAATTGGTACATTTCCTTTGAGAAGTGCGCGCAGGCGCGAGACTGCATTTGTCATTGTTATGGAGGAACAGAAAGGAATACATGAATAATAATAACCCGAATAATGACCCCAATAAGAAGAAAAATATCCGCTCGGCAGTGATCATGCTGGTCATCTGCCTGGCTCTTACGTTTCTTTTTTCTACGGTGATGAACCGTTACCGGGAGGGACAGCAGGAAGAGATCACCTACAATGAATTTGTGGATATGCTCAATAAAAAAGAAGTAAAAAAAGTGACGCTGACGGACAGCCGCGCGGTGATCGAGCCGAAGAAGCAGGAGAATCCTCTCGTCAAGACTTCTTATTATGTGATGCTGACACCGGATTATAAGCTGGTCGACCGGCTGCTCAGCTCCGATGTGGATTTTGCCACCAAGGATGAGTCCGGTTCTTCGATGCTGACCAATATCCTGGTGGGCTGGCTGCTTCCGTTCGCCCTGATCTACGGCATGATGTTCTTTGTGATGCGGGGCATCGGCAAAGGCGGCGGCATGATGGGCGTCGGCAAGAGCAACGCCAAGGTCTATGTGGAGAAAAAGACCGGCGTCACCTTTGCGGACGTGGCCGGGCAGGATGAGGCCAAGGAGACGCTGACGGAGATGGTGGATTTCCTGCACAATCCGGGCAAATACACCAAGATCGGCGCCAAGCTTCCGAAAGGAGCTCTTCTGGTGGGCCCTCCGGGAACCGGTAAGACCCTGCTTGCCAAGGCGGTGGCCGGAGAGGCAAACGTACCGTTTTTCTCCCTGAGCGGTTCTGACTTTGTGGAGATGTTCGTGGGCGTGGGTGCCTCCCGTGTCCGTGACCTGTTCAAGCAGGCCCAGTCCATGGCTCCTTGTATCATCTTCATCGATGAGGTGGACGCCATCGGAAAGAGCCGTGATACCGCCTACGGCGGAGGAAACGACGAGCGGGAACAGACGCTCAACGCTCTCCTGGCGGAGATGGACGGTTTTGATTCTTCCAAGGGTCTGGTGATCCTGGCGGCCACCAACCGTCCGGAGGTTCTGGATAAGGCTCTGCTGCGTCCGGGACGTTTTGACCGCCGGGTCATTGTGGAACGGCCGGATCTGAAAGGCCGTATCGAGACGCTGAAAGTCCACGCCAAAAATGTGCTGATGGACGATTCCGTAGATTTTGAGGAGATCGCGCTGGCGACTTCCGGAGCCGTGGGTTCCGATCTTGCCAACATGGTCAATGAGGCGGCCCTCGGCGCCGTCAAGGCAGGACGGTCCGTGGTGACCCAGCAGGATCTCATGGAGGCCGTGGAAGTCGTCATTGCCGGTAAGGAGAAGAAAGACCGTATTCTGGGCGACGAGGAGAAACGAATCGTGGCATACCACGAAGTGGGTCACGCAGTGACCATCGCCGTGCAGAAGAAGACGGAGCCGGTACAGAAGATCACCATCGTGCCGAGAACCATGGGCGCCCTCGGTTATACCATGCAGATGCCGGAGGAGGAACGCTACCTCATGAGCAAGGAACAGATGCTCAGCGAGCTGGTGGGACTCTTTGGCGGCCGTGCGGCGGAAGAGGTCGTGTTTAACTCTGTGACCACCGGCGCGTCCAATGATATCGAGCGGGCAACGCAGATTGCCCGGGCCATGGTCACCCAATACGGTATGTCAGAGACCTTTGGCCTCATGGGACTGGAGTCGGTACAGAGCCGTTATCTGGACGGCCGTCCGGTGATGAACTGTTCTGACGCCACAGGAGCCCTCATTGATAAAGAAGTGAAGAACATGCTCAAAGAGGCTTATGACAGAGCTCTTTCCATCATCCGTGAGAACCGTGAGGCCATGGACGAGATCGCGGCCTTCCTTCTGGAGAAAGAGACAATCTCCGGCAAGGAGTTCATGAATATTTTCCGCAAGTACCATCCGGAGAAAGCGGAGGAGACAACAACGGAACCGGCGCAGATTGCAGCACCGGAGGCGGAGGAGCAGCCGCAGACCGCAGTGCCGGAGGTGGCAGCTGGCAAGCCGGCCGGGGATATTCCGGAAAATGTACAGAAACCGGAAGAAGCACCGGAGGAGCAGCCGCAGATTGCAGCACCGGAGCCGGAAAAACCGGCAAAGACCGCAGTGCCGGAGCCGCGGCAGCCGGACAGTAACGAATAGACAGGTATTCCCGGAGATCCACATGGGTTTCCGGGAATCTTTATGTAAACGGGTGATTTTTGCCCGGCCGGGCAGCCGGCAGCGGACGCCCGGGATGAGATTTTGGAACATTATGTCATCCAAAAACACCCGGCGGCCGTCCGGGATGAGCCGCCCATGCAGCCGCAAGAAGCGCGGAAAAAGAAAGGAGGTCCCATGTTTGACATACAGGAAGAACTGAAAAAGCTGCCCGCCAAACCCGGCGTGTATCTCATGCACAACGACAAGGATGAGATCATTTACGTGGGCAAGGCGAGGATTCTCAAAAACCGGGTCCGGCAGTATTTTCAGAGCGGGTATAAGCGCAGTGTGAAGATTGAGCATATGGTTTCTCATATCGCTTATTTTGAATATATAATCACGGACTCGGAACTGGAAGCGCTGGTGCTGGAGTGCAACCTGATCAAGGAACACCGTCCGCACTACAACACTATGCTCAAGGATGACAAGAGTTATCCCTATATCCGGGTGACGGTGCAGGAGGATTACCCGAGGATTCTCTTTTGCAGAAATGTAAAGCGGGACAAATCGAAGTATTTCGGTCCGTACACCAGCGCCGGGGCGGTGAAGGAGACCATCGAGCTGATCCACAAGGTTTACCGGATCCGCAACTGCCACCGGGTACTGCCCCGGGATATCGGAAAAGAACGGCCCTGTCTCTACCATCAGATCAAACAGTGCGATGCCCCGTGTCAGGGATACATTTCCAGAGAACAGTACCGGGAAAATGTGGAGCAGGCGCTGCGGTTTTTAAACGGAGATGATAAGACCATCCTGGAAGACCTGGAGAAAAAGATGAGGGAGGCAGCTGCCGCCATGGAGTTTGAGGATGCGGCGGAATACCGGGACCTGATCCAGAGTGTGAAACGGATCGGGGAGAAGCAGAAGATCAACGATACCGGCGGCGACGACCGGGATATCATCGCTCTGGCCAAGGCCGGCGACGAGGCGGTGGTGTCCATTTTCTTTATCCGGAACGGTAAGCTGCTGGGCCGGGACCATTTTCATATGGGAGGCATTGGCGACAGTGAGAAGAGTGAGATTCTCATGGACTTTGTCAAACAGTTTTACATGGGCACGCCGTTCATCCCCCGGGAAATCCTGCTGCAGGAGGAGGTGCCGGACACCGGGATTCTGGAGAAATGGCTTTCCGATAAGCGGGGTGCGAAGGTGAGCCTGCTGACGCCGAAGCGGGGCACCAAACATAAAATGATGGAGCTGGCGTACAAGAATGCGCAGAATGTGCTGATCAAGGACAGCGAGAAGCTGAAACGGGAGGAGCACCGGACCATCGGCGCGGTCCATGAGCTGGAACAGCTGCTGGGCATCCGGGGACTAAACCGCATGGAGGCCTTCGATATCTCTAACACCAACGGGTATGAAAATGTGGCGTCCATGGTCGTTTTTGAGAAGGGAAAGGCGAAAAAGAGCGATTACCGGAAGTTCAGGATCCGCACGGTGGCGGGGCCTGACGATTACCGCTGTATGGAGGAGGCGCTGACCCGGCGGTTCTCTCACGGTATCCGGGAGAAGGCAGAGAGAGAAGAAAAGGGGCTGGATGCGGAATTGGGGAGCTTTACCCGTTTTCCGGATATCCTCATGATGGACGGCGGAAAGGGGCAGGTCAACGTGGCGCTGCGGGTGCTTGAACAGCTTGATCTGCATATCCCTGTCTGCGGTATGGTGAAGGATGATTTTCACCGGACCAGGGGATTATATTATAACAACGAGATCATCCAGTTTCCGAAGAATTCGGAGGCGTTTCGCATGATCACCCGGCTGCAGGATGAGGCTCACCGGTTTGCCATCGAATACCACAAGAGTCTCAGGAGCAAGGGACAGGTCCATTCGGTTCTCGATGATATCAGGGGTGTCGGACCGGCCAGAAGAAAGGCCCTCATGCGCTGTTTCAAAGATATCGAGAAGATCCGGCAGGCTTCTGTGGAAGAACTCATGAAGGCCGACGGCATCACGGAGCGGGTGGCCCGTGAAATCTTTTCTTTTTTTCATGAAAGTGACAGTGTAAAAAAAGAATAGACTGTGGTATCATGATACCAAAGGATCTGAAGGCATGGTTTCGCGCTGACAGGAAGGGACATGCATTCAGAGTCTGCTCAGACATTCATTACTATAAAGGAGATTGCGATGTACAAGGTAACATTGACACAGATTATTGAGAAAATGGAGCTCAAAAATCTTCTGCCGGATATCGACACCGACAGCATCAACGTCAACCAGTCCGGCGTGAACCGGATCGCGCTGCAGCTGGCCGGATTTTTTGAGCATTTTGATTCCGAGCGTATTCAGGTGATCGGCAAGGTGGAGTACGCTTATCTGGAGCAGTTTGATGTGGAGCATATGCTCCCGATCTATGAGAAGATCTTTGAGAGCAAGATTCCGTGCATTGTGTTCTGCCGGGGACTGGAGCCGAGCGATACCATGCTGGATGTGGCGGAGCGCGCCGGCGTGCCGATTCTTGTCACCACCATGACGACCTCAGACTTTATCGCCAGCGCTGTGCGGTGGCTCAGCGAGCAGCTGGCGCCGCGGATTTCAATCCATGGCGTGCTGGTGGATGTGTACGGCGAGGGCGTGCTGATCATGGGTGAGAGCGGCATCGGAAAGAGCGAGGCGGCTCTGGAGCTGATCCGCAGGGGCCATCGTCTTGTGTCCGACGACGTGGTGGAGATCCGCAAGGTCAGCAACGATACGCTGATCGGAACTTCCCCGGATATCACGAGACATTTTATTGAGCTGCGGGGTATCGGCATCGTGGATGTCAAGAGCCTGTTCGGTGTGGAGAGCGTCATGCTCAATTCTTCCATTGACATGGTCATCCGGCTGGAAGACTGGAACCGGGAGGCCAATTACGACCGTCTTGGACTGGATGAGGAATATATCGAGTTTCTCGGCAACAAGGTGGTATGTTATTCGATTCCAATCCGTCCGGGCAGGAATCTGGCGGTCATCGTGGAGTCGGCGGCCATCAACTACCGCGCGAAGAAGATGGGATACAACGCGGCGCAGGAGCTTTATAACCGTGTGACCGGCAGCCTGAAGAAGGGCCAGGAAGACGGGCAGGAGTAGCCGGGAGTGTGGCTTGTGCAAGAAGCATGCCGGCGAAGGAGAGAGCACTGACGGCCGGAAGGCCGGCTGGATGATAGAAGGAGAAAGACAATGAAAAAATATGCATTTGGAGCGGATATCGGAGGGACTACCGTAAAGCTCGGTCTGTTCACCACAGAGGGAGAATTACTGGAAAAGTGGGAGATTCCCACAAGGACCGGCGCGGAGTTTGATATTTTAAAAGATGTGGCGGCTTCCTGTCGGGAGATGATGGGACAGAAGGCGCTGTCGGAAGAAGACTTTGCAGGTATCGGCATCGGTGTGCCGGGTCCGGTACGCGCCGATGGTTCCGTGGATGTCTGTGTCAATCTGGGCTGGGGCAGGAAGCAGGTCAGAGACGAGATCGAGGCCGCTCTCGGGATGCCGGCGGCCGTGGGCAACGACGCCAATGTGGCTGCCCTCGGCGAGATGTGGCAGGGCGGCGGCAAGGGTTACGAAAATGTGGTCATGGTCACCCTGGGTACCGGCGTCGGCGGCGGTATCATCGTGGATGGAAAGGTGATCTCCGGCGCCCACGGCTGCGGCGGCGAGATCGGACATATGACCATCAACACCCATGAGACGGAGACCTGCAACTGCGGCAAGAAGGGTTGTCTGGAGCAGTACGCATCCGCCACCGGCATCGTAAGGATGGCGAAGAAGGCGCTGGCGGAGTCGGACGAAGACACGGTGCTTCGCAAGGTGGACACTCTGACAGCCAAGGATGTGATGGATGCGGCCAGGTTCGGGGACGCGTTTGCCCTCAGACTGCTGGAGGATTTTGCCAGACGGCTGGCCAGGGGACTTTCCTTCATCTCCTGTGTGACGGATCCGGATATCTTTGTCATCGGCGGCGGCGTCTCCAAAGCGGGAGAGATCATCACCGAGGCAGTGGAGAGACATTTTCAGAATTTCGTGTTCAGCGGACAAAAACAGACAAAATTTGGTCTTGCAACCCTGGGAAATGATGCAGGTATTTATGGCTGTGCAAAATTAATCATTGAGACTGCATAAATATTTGGCGATTTATATAAAGGCGGGCACAAAGTCTGCCTTTATTTTGTGTTTTTTAAACATTGTACTTCCAGTGGAATTAGAGTATGATATAGTATATAACTACATATGGTATGGAAAATATAATTTTCCTCAACTGACTCGGAATAGACTTCCATCAGGGAAGGCTGCCAAATGTATTTATAATAATAGGAGATACCATGATACAACAGCAATTCTGTCAAAAACTTAAAAAACAGCTCACAGCAGGAACCCTTTTGGAACGAGAACCCATGAGTAAGCATACCAGCTTCCGGATCGGAGGACCGGCAGATCTTTTTGTGCAGCCGGCCAATGAAGAGGAGCTCTGGAATGCTCTTCATCTGGCGCGCCAGGAAAAGGTTCCGTTTTTTATTGTGGGTAATGGAAGCAATTTACTCGTATCGGACGAGGGCTTTCGTGGGATGATTCTCCATACAGGAGGAATGCTTAAGGACATTTCTGTAGAGGGGGACGTCATCTATGCCCAGGCGGGCGCGCTGCTCAGTACGGTCGCAAAGACAGCGCTGGAGCACGGCCTTGCGGGTATGGAGTTCGCGGCGGGCATACCGGGCACCCTGGGCGGTGCGGTGTGCATGAACGCCGGCGCTTACGGAGGAGAGATGAAGGATATCCTCCTGGATGCGGAGGTTCTGACACAGGAAGGGGAACGTCTTGTACTTCCGGTGGAGGAACTGGATCTGTCCTATCGGCACAGTGTTATTTTTGAAAAGAATTACGTTGTGTTGGCAGCACATATTCGTCTTTCAAGGGGGGATACAGCAGAGATCAAAAACAGAATGAATGAATTAGCAGGGGCGCGAAGAGACAAACAGCCTCTGGAATATCCGAGTGCCGGAAGCACATTTAAGCGTCCGGAAGGCTATTTTGCCGGCAAGCTGATTCAGGATGCCGGATTGAAAGGATATACAGTCGGCGGCGCGCAGGTTTCCGAGAAGCACAGCGGATTTGTGATCAATCGGGGCGGCGCCACAGCGGAGGAGGTGCGGTTCCTCATCAGACAGGTGCAGCAGAAGGTGCGCAGCCAGTTTGGAGTGGAACTGGAACCGGAGGTCCGCATGCTGGGATTTGACAGATGACAGAAGATTGCCGCGGACAGTATGCCGCGGGACTTCAGAGATACAGAGGTGAAGATGTGAGATTTGTGATTGTTTCCGGAATATCAGGGGCGGGAAAGAGTACGGCTCTGCACATGCTGGAGGATATGGGATTTTTCTGTGTGGATAATCTGCCGGTGGCCCTTCTTCCCAATTTCGGGAAGATTGCCTTTGACCGAAAGGTCGATGTGAACCGGGTTGCCGTCACAGTGGATATCCGAAGCGGCGACGGTCTGGATGACTTGTCGGAACAGCTGGAGGTCCTGAAAGAGCTGGGAATCCGCCACGAGATCCTGTTTCTGGACGCCGATGACGCCACCCTGGTGATGCGTTACAAGGAGACCAGAAGGACGCATCCGCTGGCCGGAGAGGGCCGGGTGGAGAGCGGTATCCTTCGGGAGCGGGAGCTCATTTCCTTCATCAGGAAGCAGGCGGATTATGTGATCGACACGACCTCGCTGCTCACCCGGGAACTGCGGCAGGAGCTGGAGAAGATCTTTGTCGGGGAGGAGAACTACGGCAACTTTATTGTTACCCTTCTCTCCTTTGGCTTCAAGTACGGAATCCCTGCCGATGCGGATCTGGTCTTTGACGTACGTTTTCTGCCGAATCCGTATTACGATCCGAATCTGCGGGCGATGACCGGCAATGACAAAGAGGTGCAGGATTATGTTCTCGGATGTCGGGAAGCACATATATTCTTAGATAAGCTGGAAGATATGCTCAAGTTCCTGATTCCTCTCTATATGGATGAGGGGAAGAATCATCTGGTGGTGGGGATTGGATGTACGGGCGGCAGACATCGTTCTGTCACCATGACGAACGCCACGTACCAGAGACTCCGGAAGCTGCCGTACAGCGTCCGCATGGAGCATCGGGATATCGCGGCTGATCAGCGCCGGAAAGAGAAATAGCAAGGGGGCGGATGCAGAGGATATGTCATTTTCTTCAGATGTGAAGGAAGAACTGGTTCATCTGTCGGGACATGAGAACCACTGTGTTGTGGCGGAACTTGCCGCCGTCATCAGCTTCAGCGCAACGGTGCGCTGCGCAGCGGATGAGGGATACGCTATTCTTCTGGAGACGGAGAACATAGCGGTGGCGAAGCGGTTTTATATGCTTCTTAAAAAAGCGTTTCGCTTTCAGCCGAAGGTGGTGGTGTCGAGACATGAGAGCGGCAGGAAGAGCCATATTTTCACCATATCGGTGGAGGGAGCCGAGCCTGTCCTGCAGGTGGTAAAGACGATCGGTCTCATGAATAACCGGGGCCAGATTGACGAGGAGGAGTATCTCATCGATAATCCCATCCTGCGGCGGACGTGCTGCAGAAGAGCTTTTCTTCGGGGGGCGTTTCTGGCGGCGGGTTCCGTGACGGATCCGGAGAGGAATTATCATTTTGAGATCGCCTGTCTGGATGAACAGAAGGCGGAACAGCTCAAAGACTTCATGCAGTTTTTCGGGCTGGAGGCAAAGATCGTGCTCCGCAAGAAATATTATGTGGTATATTTGAAGGAGGGTTCGATGATTTCGGACGCTCTGAACATCATGGAAGCGCATGTCGCCATGATGAAGCTGGAGAATATACGTATCGTAAAGGATGTGCGCAACTCCGTGAACCGGAGAGTGAACTGCGAGGCGGCAAATATCAATAAGACGGTGTCTGCGGCCCGCAAACAGATAGAAGATATTGAATATATCAGGAAGACTGTCGGATTGGATAGACTGCCGGAGAATCTGCGGGATGTGGCTTACGCCCGTCTGGAAGAGCCGGATGCGGCGTTGAAGGAGCTTGGGGCAATGCTCCAGCCGCCCGTGGGTAAGTCCGGTGTGAATCATAGATTAAGAAAGCTGAGCCAGCTGGCGCAGCAATTAAGAGAGGGCGGTCGGATATAGCCTTTCACTTTTATGGTGGAAAGCTTTGTATCGCCCGTGACAGAGGTACTGACATAAGCGGCTTCTTCAGAGCCCACTGGACAGCATATTTTTACAAAGTAGGAGGTAAAGAATGATCACGAAAAGGATGGAAA
>DXEQ01000192.1 GCA_019114885.1 Candidatus Anaerobutyricum stercoripullorum | reverse complement strand
ACAATATTTATCAGAGGATATGGAAACATTGATGATGGAAGATAAGGTGGTCATTTATCCGCCGCACAGCAAGATGAGCTTTATGGATTTTGTAAGAGAGGAGAACCCAAGATGAAGAGAGCATTTTTCCCGGCAGATATTCTCCTGCCAGAGCAGGGAACGGATATGTCCCGGTGGTCGGTGATCGCCTGCGATCAGTTTACCAGTGAGCCGGAATACTGGGAAGAGACGGAGAAGATCGTGGGGCTTGCCCCATCCACATTTAAGATGATACTGCCGGAGGTCTACCTGGGCAGTACGATGGAGGCGGAGAAGCTGGAACAGATTCGACGTTCCATGAAAAATTATCTGGACAAGGGACTGTTTCATACCTATAAAAATGCCATGATCTATGTGGAGCGCACGGACAGCAGCGGTAAGGTCCGCGCCGGCATTGTGGGGGCTGTCGATCTGGAGACCTACAATTATCGCAAGGGAGCCCAGTCCATGGTGCGGGCCACGGAAGCTACGGTGGTGGAGCGGATTCCGCCCCGGATCCGTGTCCGGAAAAATGCGCCGATGGAGCTGCCGCACATCATGATCCTCATTGATGATAAATATCACAGAGTGGTGGAACCATGTGAAGAGGCAAAAGAAGAGTCGCAGCTTCTCTATGACTTTGATCTGATGCAGGGAGGAGGCCATCTGAAAGGCTATCTGCTGGGACAGGAGGAGCAGGACAGGGTGCTGGAAGCCCTGGACCGTCTGGCGGCCAGACAGCCCATGACCTTTGCTGTGGGCGACGGCAATCACTCACTGGCCACTGCCAAAGAATACTACGAGCAGTTAAAGGCCGCCCATCCGGACGAAGATTATTCCACACATCCGGCCAGATATGCTCTCGTTGAGCTTGTGAATCTCCACAGCCCGGCCCTGGAATTTGAGGCTATCCACCGGATTGTCACAAAGGTGGATGTGAAACATCTGCTGGCCGAGATGGAGCGGGAGCTGGGACTGCGGCTGGAAGAAGAAAATGTACCGGAGACCGACGGAAATCAAAAAGGAATCCGTCCGGCGGGAGCCCGGAAAAAAAGACCGGAAGGGCAGCAGGAATTGTATCTGGTAGAAAAAGGCGTCTGCACAAAGGCAATCATCACGCGGCCCACGTCCAAGCTGACGGTGGGAAGTCTCCAGAACTTTCTGGACGCCTATCAGCAGAAATATCCGATCGGCATGGATTATATCCACGGCGCCGACACAGTAAAAGAGCTCTCCATGGAAGAGGAGAGCATCGGCTTTCTGCTGCCGGACATGAAAAAAGAGGAGCTGTTCCCATCGGTGATGGCCGATGGCGCGCTGCCGCGAAAGACATTTTCCATGGGGCATGCGGAAGATAAACGATACTATATGGAATGTCGGATGATCCGATGACAGTGTTCGGGGCTGCCACGCTAAGCAATTGAGCAACTTAGCGTGGCAGCCCCGACTGGTATGTATGACCTGGCAGTGTATGCCCGGTTATTTCTTCATGGAATGAAGGGTCAGATGCTTCGGCAGACCGCCGGCATAGTACGGAAGAATATTGCCGAGGATCAGCGGACGGGCATACTCCAGATATTTCTCACTGACATAGGTGCCGTCGTTGATGATCCAGTCGCGCGGAACCTTCCGCTCCACGTTGGCGATCTCATGGATGTCGTACTTGTTGTAGGTAACCAGATATGGTTCTCTGCTGGTAACCTGGATGGTGACCATCATACCGGTGTTGCCCTCCATGGCGGCCTGGCATGCCACAAAGCCCACGGCGGCTGCCTCGTCCACGTCGATACGGGATGCCATATGGGTGGCACAGCGCTGCAGGGTGGAGAACTCGATCGGACGGGACTTTAAGCCGGTGGCTTCCGTGACCCGGTTGGCCAGATAGGATGCGCAGCCGGAAAGCTGTTTGTGTCCGAATGCGTCCACGTAGTCGTTCATGCTTCCAAGCTCACAGACAAAGCGGCCGTCGGCAAGGCGCACGCCCTCGGAGATGGCGATGACTACGGAACGTTTGGTCTCCGCCAGATGTTTGACTCTCGTCATGAACTGGTCGATATCAAACGGGACTTCCGGAAGGTAGATGAGATCCGGACCCTCGCAGTCGGAATCCTTGGAAAGAGCAGCGGCCGCTGTCAGCCAACCTGCGTGGCGGCCCATGATCTCCACGATGCAGACCGTCGGCTTGGATGCACCGAAGCTGGCGTTATCGCGGATGATCTCTTTCATGGATGTGGCGATATATTTTGCCGCGGAACCGTAACCAGGAGTGTGGTCGGTCAGCGGAAGATCGTTGTCAATGGTCTTCGGGACGCCCATGAACTTCTGCGGTTTGTCCTTTTTGGCCGCATAGTCAGACAGCATCTTGATGGTGTCCATGGAATCATTTCCTCCGATATAAAGGAAATATTCGATGTTGTATTTCTCCATGATCTCAAACATCTTGTCATAAACGTCCTCGTTGCCTTCGATTGGCGGAAGCTTATAGCGGCAGGAGCCAAGGAACGCAGCCGGCGTCCTCTTTAACAGGGACAGATCGGCGTGGCATGTGATATATTCGCCAAGGTCGATGAGGTCCTCTTTCAGAAAGCCCTCGATGCCGTAGTGCATGCCGTAGATCTTGCCTGCCCCGTATTTTTTTGCTGCCTGGATCACTCCGGCCAGACTGGAATTAATGACAGCGGTCGGGCCGCCGGACTGTCCCACCAATACATTTCCTCGCATAAGTATGTACCTCCTCTTTTCGTAAAAATGCACAATTATTTTAATTATTATATCAGTAATATGTGAAATATGCAATTCTTTTGCAAAATTTTTGACTTTTAAGATGGGCCGTTCTGTGATAGAATAAGGCAGGTACGAAAGAAGAGGGATGCTTATGCCAACAACATACACACATTATACTTACGGACAGGAGGTTTTTTTGATGCTTCCCCCGAAGCTGCAGCAAAAGATCCGTCCGTACATGGATTATTATAATATCGGCGTACACGGGCCGGATATCCTGTTTTATTACCGTTCCTTTTCAAAAAACGCAGTCAATCAGTACGGTGTGAAGGTCCATGACGCGCCGATGCGTGTCTTTTTGTCTCACGCCTTTGCCGTGTTTGAGGGACAGCGAAGGAAGGGCGCGGCCTTTGCCTATCTGGCGGGATTCATGACCCATTACATACTGGACAGCACCTGTCACCCTTATATCCGGCGCAGGATGGAGGAGACGGGGGTGAGCCATGCGGAGATGGAGACGGACTGGGACTTTCTCATGATGCGGCGGGACTGCAGGAATCCACTGCGCTATAAGGTGGCTCGACATATCCGGACAGGGCTGGCTTACGGGTCGGTCATCGGGCCGTATTACGATATCGATGCAAAGAAGATCAGCGCCGGTCTTTGGTATATGAAGCTGATCCTCAACCACATTTTCCATGGACGCTTTGGAATCCGGCGGACGGTGATCGCCTTTGTCAACGAGAACTTTCTGCCGAGGCTGAGTTTTCAGCATTATTTCCGCAAGCAGAAGATCAATCCGCAGAACATGGATACCTGCCGCGCTCTCCACAGGCTGTACAGAGGAAGCCGGAAGGAATGTGCGCAGATGATCACCGAGATGTATGAAGCCCTGCAAAAGAATGACCGGTCTTTCTGCGAGAAGGCCCGTTTTGCGCGGGTATTTTCCTGAAATGTGCAGGTGTTTGCGCCCATGCCTGATCGGGAAATGTGGCGGGTGCATGCGCCGCGCAGAGATGTTGATAAAAGATAAAATGTGAAGGATTCACAGAAGAATATATATAAAAACAAAAGAGGAGGCGATGCAAATGTCGGATTGCCATGCGACGGATAAAAAACACAAAAAAGGGAGAGCCTTTTTTCTGATGGCAGTTCTTGTCCTGTGCCTGTTTTTCCCGGTGCGGGGGGAGGCGAAGGTGAAGGCACCGAAGATGGAGTGCCACGCTTACGCGGTGATGGAGGCCGGTTCGGGAGAAGTCCTGTTCGGACAGGATGAGAATAAAGTGATCTATCCTGCCAGCACGGCGAAGCTGATGACAGCCATTGTCTGTGTGGAGAATGGCGACGTCAACAAGAAGATTAAGACCACGTCGGAGATCATTAATGGTACCACCTACGGCACCTACTGTCTGGGACTGCCGGTGGGGGTTAAGTTTACATTTAAAGATCTTTTAAATATCAGTCTGGTGTCCTCGGCTGCCGACGCCACGGATTCACTGGCGGCGGGCGTGTTCGGTTCCAAGGCGGCCTGCGTGGAAGCGATGAATGCCAAGTGCAGGGAGCTGGGACTTGTGCAGACAAGTTTTGATAATCCGGTGGGCTCCGATATCGGGGCGGGTTTTGACAAGACCTATTCCACGGCGGCGGAGATGGCGAAGGTCTGCCGCTATGCCATGACCATACCGATGATCCGGTCGGCGGTGGAGAAGTCGCACTATGACGCCAGCGCCGGAGGCATGAGCTGCAACACGACCAACTGGTTCCTGCGCGGGATGGCTTCCTATGATGAAGACCGGTATGAGATCATCGGCACGAAGTCCGGCACGACCAACGCGGCGGGCCATGTATTTATCGCCACGGCGGTGGACGACGAGGGCCATGAGGTGATCTGCGCTTATTTTGGCAATGTGAGCAAGGAGAGCACATTTTCTTCCATCCGGAAGCTGTTTGATTACACCTTCCAGAAATACGACGCGGGCAAGCTACAGCTGACGTCCTCCAACTATGATGTTCGCTGTTCAAAAGATCTGGGCGCTGTGTATGACACCTACGCCTCCCTGAATTGTTATCCGACCAGTCGGGATGGCCTGTTTCACCCGAACCGGGCAGTCACCCGTACAGAACTGGCCGCGATGCTGCGGGGCGTCAACGGGCTGGAAGAAAGCGGCGTCCTCGATGTATTTGAGAAGGGCAACCGCACAGGAAATGTGACGGCGGGCCGTCTTGCTCTGCTGATCCGGGACCTCTTCCCGGAACATCTGACCGCGGAGGCGGTGGAGGAAGCGCTGGCAGGCTGCACCGGCACGGAAGGTCTCACCGAAGAGGAGAAGGAAGCCTTCGCCCTTTTCATAAAAAATGGACTGGCCGTGGACGACTCCTGCAAAAACGCCGGGCAGGTGCTGACCAGAAAGCAGGCACTGCTGATTGCCGACAGGCTTTCCGACCATCAGGTGCGCTACGCGGCCTCCCATCCGGTATTCTTGACCGGAGAGACGGGGGCGCAGCTGCCGGAACAGGCGGCCGCGGCAACCACGGAAGCGGCCGCCGAGGCGACCACAGCAGCAGACAGCACAGCAGCCACGGAAGCGACCGCCGCGGCAACCACGGCAGCAGGCAGTACAGCGGCCACGGAAGCGACTGCCGCGGCAACCACGGAAGCGACCGCTGCGGCAACCACGGCAGCGGGCAGTACGGCAGCCACGGAAGCGACCGCTGCGGCGACCACGGCAACAGCCAGCACAGCAGCCACGGAAACGGCCGCGGCAACTACAGCAGAAGACGCCGGTGGGCTGCCTGCCTACGAGGAACTCCAGTGCGGACAGATGGATGCACTGGCAGGCTTTAATAAAAAGTGGATGGAACATCTCATAAATCAGATTACAGCGGCAGCTGAGAACGGAGCGTGAAAGAAATGGAAAGAAAATTATACAAATCCAGTCAGGACAAGATGCTGACCGGCGTGTGCGGCGGCGTGGCCGAATACTTCGGCATTGACTCCACCATCGTCCGGCTGGTCATGGCGTTCCTCACTCTGTGGGGAATTGTACCGGGAATCATCATTTACATCATCGCGGCATTGGTGATTCCGAACGATCCGAGATATTAAGCAGAATTAAAAAATCCCGAACCATTCAAGATGTGAGTGGTTCGGGATTTTTATGTCAGTCAGAGTGGCTGCCATTCAGAACGGCTGCCATGCCGGATGATACCGGGACAGCCGGAGCTGGAAACATCCGGCCGATGAGAAACATCAGCCGATGGTATACCACGGCTCTTTTCTTTCGCTGCAAAGCGGACGGAGCAGTCTGTCACGCAGTGCGTTGAGCGGCTCCTCGGTAAAGGACTTGGCCTGAGCCGGACAGATGCGGATGCAGGCGCCGCAGCGGATGCAGACGTCGTTATTGATATCACGCGGGTTGCTGTCGCTGATGGCCTTCATCGGACAGACGCCGGCGCAGAGCATACAGTAGATACAGTATTCGTTGGTCTCCACGTTGAACGGGAACTGGGTCATCGGCGGCTTCTCATACGGATAGCTTCCCGGCACATCCAAATCCTTCATATCGTAGATGACGGCGAGACGAAGCCGTTCTCTTAACTTGTCGCCGAACTCCTTCACAATCTCCATGTCCTTCTCATCCGGACGGCCGTGAGCCAGATCGCTGAGATAGGTATGCTGTCCGATGAAAGAGGCGGCAGCCACCGGGATGAATCCCTTGTCGGATAATTCTTTTTTCAACTCCATCAGGGTGTCGTCGATGGCGCGGTTGCCGTAGACAGTCACCAGAACCACCGGAGTGTTGATTCCTTTGAACCGACCAAGGACGTCTGCCACCGGCGTTGGAATCCGTCCGCCGTAGGATGGCGCGCCGATGATGAGAAGCTGATTCTCTGTGAAACGGAAATGGTTCTGCCGCACATCATAATCGGTCAGATTGATCTCTTCTACCGGGTAATCTTTAAAAGACCGGGCAATGCCGGTCACTACTTTCTTTGTCGTATCCCCCGGGCTGAAATACGCACAGTAAATCTTTGATATCTTCACAATAGTTCCTCCTAACGTTTCAATTCTCCTTTGTCTGCCTGTGTGATACATTTATTATAAAACGATTGATGGGGAGTTGCAATCCCATTCTTCAATCCTTAATCCGCAGCCTGTGTGCCTGCCGTCCCTACCAGCCCGTATTGCGAAAGCAGTGCGTCAAGTGTTCCGTCGGCGCGGATGGCTTCCAGTGTGCCTGTGATCTCTTCCGGCAGACCGGATGCGGCCGTTCCGGCAAAGCGGTGCAGGTTGTGGTATTTTTTGCTGGTGAGGAGCAGTTTGGTGTTCGGATTCTGCTGGAGCAGGAGGGCGGCGTTTGCGGCGTCAGATATGACGGCGTCGGCATAGCCTTCCGTCATGTCAGCAAATACATCGGCTCCATTTTGAAATGTGATGGTCTCCGCATCGTAGCTGGCGGCCAGATATTCCGAAAAAACGGCCTCCTCTGTCATGGCCCGGGAGGCGATGAGTCTGCTTCGCAGCTGTTTTGTGCTGCGGATGCCCTCTCCCTTCGGGATGAGGACGCAGAGTCCGGTCTCGCAGATCGGTTCTGACAAAACGAAGGCGTCGCCTTCGCCCACCTCCGGTTCCAGCGTGCCGAGAAACAGGTCGCAGGCAGGGTCTGCTGTCTGTGTATCGCTGTCTGTGATGGCGGACATTGCGCCTTGCGCGGCATATCCCGCCGCACTCATGGCGCGGAATTCATAAGAGAAACCGCCGCGCTCGGAGAGGGTGTTCATCAGGTCCACATAGAACCCGGACGCGGTTCCCTGGTCATTCAGCGTGTAATACGGTGCGTTGGCTTCTTCCACACCAACATAATAATCCGGTCTGACCGGCTCTTCTGCGGCAGAGTCCGGTTCTTCTTTCCCGGTGCAGCCGGACAGAAGGCAGGCGGCTGTCAGAAGACAGATTCCATATTTCCATAATTTCATATAATATCTCCTGTCATATCTTATTATTTCAAAGTTCCGGATCACTCTATGGCGATGCGACGGTTGATTTTCGCCGCTCCCTCAAAGTTCCGGATCATTCTATGGCGATGCGGCGGTTGATCTTCGCCGCTCCCTCAGAGTTCCAGATCTCTCTTGTACATGGCGATGCGGCGGTCAATCTCCGCCAGTTCCCGGTCAATCTCCGCGATGCGGCGTTTTCTCGCCTCAATATCGATCGGGACCCGCTTGACGGTCTTTGTGATATAGCGGGGAAAGTTCAGGTTGAAGTCGTTGTTTTCCATGTCGGCCTGACTGGCCCGGCTGCAAAATCCCGGTACATTTTTTCGCTCTGTCCAGGCAATCTCGATGGTGTGCAGTTGTTCCCTGCCGAACTGCTCCACCTCGGAACAGTCAAAAAACATCACGTCATCGACCGGGCGGTCCTTTCGGAGAATGAGCAGGACTTCTTTTTGTCCGGCCGCCTGCAACACGTGGTCCGGCAGGAGCATCACCGTGTCAAGAGCGTTATATTCCTGTACCAGCAGACGACGCAGCTGAGATTCTTTTCCCTCGCGGTAGAGGAGAGCTCCCGGCAGCACGGCAGCCAGCACGCCGCCATTCTCCAGCATGGAGTAGGCGGACAGCAGGAAGGGCAGTTCCCCCTTGGCGGTGGGGCCGATTCGGCCAAGAAGCGTCCGTGTTTCCGTGTTTTTTATCATAAAGGTTCCCGGCTCCGCTCCCTCCGGCATGAAGATGCCGATGGCGTCAAACTTCTCCGCGGATGCGGTCTCCAGCCATTCTTTTTTACTGTAAATGTGCAGGGAGTCCTCCGGAAGTCCCCGCATACAGGCGGCGACCTTCACGATCTCCCGGCATCCTTCGTGATCGTCGTATCCGGTGATGTCCGTTTGTCCCGGAGCATCGGTTAGACAGGAAAACAGGAGTCCGTAGTCAAAGTCCGGCACGAAGATCCGCTCCGGGTTGGGAGTACATTTCCTCACAAAAAGGCGGTACAGATGAAGAAGCTCTTCGGACAGGCTGGTTTCTTTCTTCATCCCCGCAAACTCCTGCAGAAGCCGCTCAAAAAG
>DXEQ01000024.1 GCA_019114885.1 Candidatus Anaerobutyricum stercoripullorum | reverse complement strand
CCTTTCATAACTGTTTTATTACGCCCAATGCAGTTTCTATGATGTTTTGTTCTATTTTCTCTTGCAGTAGCTTTCAATGGAAAGTTTGCTTTCCATATTTTCATTATACAGGATTACGGACAAATGTCAAGTTTACTTTCCATAAAAAGCGCATAAAAGGCGCGTTGTTTTTTGTCATCCTGACGTTTCCAAAAAAATGTTTCTCCTTTCTCCAATATGCATCACCTCACAAAAAAAGACATGGCCGTCTGCCCCTCCTCTCCCGCACAATCAGATCTGCCATCTGACGCAGGAAGAACAGTTTCATCTGCCATGTCTTTTTCCAAAATATTTAATTATCAGCCATCAGCGATTTGAACAGCCATTACATTTTCCCGGCCATTCCCGGTTTGGCCGCCTACATACACCCGATAATCTCATTGATATCCTCGATATGATACCGCTCCATGTATGCCTTGATGCCGTCCAGAACTTCCATGGTCGCCCGTGGATTGTGGAAGTTAGCTGTACCGACCGCCACCATGGTGGCTCCTGCCATCATGAGCTCTATGGCGTCTTCGCCGGTCATGACGCCGCCCATGCCGATGATCGGCAGGCTGCAGGCTTTGTGCACCTGATAGATCATGCGGACGGCCACCGGTTTGATGGCCGGGCCGGACATGCCGCCAGTCTGGTTGGCCAGAATAAACTGACGGCGATGAATATCGATCTTCATGCCGGTGATGGTGTTGATCATGGAGAGGGCGTCGCTGCCGCCCGCCTCCGCTGCCTTTGCCATCTCGGTGATGTCTGTGACATTCGGACTTAACTTCATGACAATCGGCTGTTTTGCCTTCGCCTTGATGGCTTTTGTGATCTCGTAGAGGGCATCCGGATTCTGTCCGAAGGCGATGCCGCCGGCCTTTACGTTCGGGCAGGAGACATTGATCTCCAGCAGGTCCACCGGCTCATCGGAGAGACGTTCGACCACCTCCACATAATCTTCCACCGTACGGCCGCAAACATTGACGATGATAGATGCATTTTTTTCTTTCAAATGCTGGATATCTCTCTGACAGAACAACTCGATTCCCGGATTCTGCAGGCCCACGGCATTGAGCATGCCGCCGTAAGTCTCCGCGATACGGGGAGTCGGATTGCCTTCCCACGGTACGTTGGCAACACCCTTGGTGGTGACAGCACCCAGAGCCGCAAGATCGACAAACTCTTCGTATTCCGCGCCGGACCCGAAGGTTCCTGAGGCTGTGGTGATCGGATTCTTAAAGGTAACTCCAGCTACATTTACTTCCAGTTTCATGCGAATACAACCTCCTTTGCGTCAAATACCGGGCCATCCTTACAGATGCGCGTGTTGTTCACATTGGTGTGATGATCTTTTTCTTTCGTCTTACAGATGCAGCCCAGACAGGCGCCAATACCGCAGGCCATCCGCTCTTCCAGAGAAATCTGCGCCTCCATGCCGTGTGCGTCGGCATACTCTGCCAGCGCTTTTAACATTGGCATCGGACCGCAGGCGTAGATGATCTCGCCGCTGACCTGCGCGGCTTTGATCGCGTCAATGACCGTTCCCTTCATTCCCGCGCTGCCATCCTCCGTGGCGACAGCCACATCGGCGCAAGCCTCAAATTCCTCTTTCAGGAAGAGTTCGTCTCTGTAACCGAGAACCACCGTCTTCTCGCAGTCAAGCTGCTTTGCCAGCTCCAGCATCGGCGGAATTCCGATGCCGCCGCCCACGATGATTGCTTTTTTATCTTTCATGGTAAAACCGTTGCCCAGCGGTCCCATCACTTCCAGAGAATCTCCCGCTTTCATCTGAGAAAACAGTCGGGTTCCCTCGCCGGCAATCCGGTAAACCACCCGGAGCGTGCCTGCCTCCGCGTCGATGCCGCAGATACTGATCGGACGCGGCAGAAGCTTTGTGCCGTCCTCGCAGTACATGGCGATGAACTGTCCCGGCCGGGCTTCCTTCGCTCCTTTCGGGAACGATAATACCATATCATAAATGTCTGTGCCGATACATTGCTGGCTGACGATTATCGCTCTTTCTTTTACCATATTTACACACCTCCATATTCCTCTCTTTATTCTTGTACTCTGTTACCTGCTTCTTTTTATCTTTTAATCTGGCTTTTTCGATACATTTGCTGGCTGCGCATCCGCGCCATCAGAACAACTTCCTTACAAATACCGGAAGAGGCGGATTGTTTGGACGGTTATAAAAGGCTTCCACAAGAACCACATATTGCTGTGCGTCCAGGTCTTTCAGCCAGGCAAGTACCCGGTCTCTCTCCTCAAAACCGGAGTCCCCTCCGCTGTAGATCATCAGCGACAGCAGTCCGCCGGGCCGCAGCAGCGAAAGTGCCTTTATAAGAGCCGGAATCGTGGTATCCGCCTTTGTGGCAAGGCTGTGGTCGCCACCCGGCAGATAGCCCAGATTAAACAGGATCAGGTCCACCGTCTCCGGCGGGAAATATTCATCCATATGCTCATGTCCCCGCAGGGCCAGACGGACATGTTTTTTCCCGGTGGCGTCACAAAGTTCCGCCCGGTATGTAGTGTCCGCCACCGTCAGCGCCACATACCCGGCCGCCTCCAGCCTCCTCTTTGTCTTTGCCAGAGCCAGCTCCTGAATGTCCATGGCGAGCACTTCGCCGCCTGTCTCTCCCAGCAGTTCACAAAGGAAGAGGGTATCCTTCCCGGCTCCCGCTGTGGCGTCGATAAAGAGAGACCGCTCTTTCCCCTGTCCCTCACTGTCCGGGATGTCGGACGGACACGCAGATGCTGTCTCACAGGCACCCGCATTTTTGTCTGCCAGGAATATCTGGCGAATCCTCTCGTGGCACCATTCCGTGATCACCAATCGTTTCATGCCGGTCTCTCCATTCTTTTCCCGCAAAGCAGACTATGCCCACAGGTAATAGAAGTATCCTGCCACCAGGAGACCGAGGATGATCCGGTACACACCGAAGGCTTTGAAGTCGTTCTTCTTCACATAGCCCAGCAGGAACTTGATGGCGATGATGGATACGACAAACGCCACTAGCATACCCACCAGAAGAACTGCCACCTCATAACCGGTGTAGTGGAAACCGAACTTCAGCATTTTCAGCAGACTGGCCCCGAACATGACCGGGATAGACAGGAAGAACGAATACTCTGCCGCCACATAGCGGGAGGTACCGATGAGCACCGCACCGAGAATGGTGGCGCCGGAACGGGATGTACCCGGAATCAGCGCCAGAATCTGAAAACAGCCGATGAGAAAGGCTGTCTTCACGCTGACCGATTCCAGTGTGGTCATGGATGGAGTTCTCTTCTTGTTATAGTTCTCCACCACGATAAACAGGATACCGTAAAGAATCAGAGTAAAGGCCACCGTCTGCGGATTATAAAACAGCGCGTCGATCTGGTCGTTAAACGGCAGACCGATGATGGCCGCCGGCAGACAGCCGACAATGACCTTGCCCCAGAGACGGAAGGTGTCCTTCTTCTCCTCCGAAGACTTCTTCGGGCTGAACGGGTTCAGCTTGTGGAAATACAGCACACAGACCGCAAGGATCGCGCCCAGCTGAATCACCACCAGAAAC
>DXEQ01000191.1 GCA_019114885.1 Candidatus Anaerobutyricum stercoripullorum | reverse complement strand
AAAGCAACAACTATTTTCCGTTGACGAAAAGCCTTTCCGATGATACTATGTTGGTACGCGACTCACTATCTTGTGTCGCACTTTATCAATAATCACCATATATTGTGTTTTGTTAATATAGCAAAGGAGTTTACCCTATGGAAAAACAGATTCAGAAGCGCAACGGCGATCTGGTGCCTTTTGATTCCATCAAGATCCTGAATGCGATCCATCGTGCCGGTCTCGCCTCCGACGATCATCTGACGCCGGCGGACCTCTCTTACCTGACGCAGAAGGTCTGCGACGCCGTGGAAGATGTGGAGATTCCCACCGTGGAACAGATTCAGGATATCGTGGAGGCCATGCTGATCCGTTACGATTTCGCTTCCACAGCCAAGGCGTACATTTTGTACCGCGCGGAACATGCCAAGATCCGCAGCACCGAGTTTGACCTGATGAATATCTACGAGCGGCTCACCTACTCCAGCGCCAAGTCGGAGAATATTAAGCGGGAAAATGCCAACATTGACGGCGATACCGCCATGGGAACCATGCTCCGATACGGTTCGGAGGGTTCCAAGTATTTCATTATCAACTATGTTCTTCCGAAAGATATCGGCGCCGCCCACACCAACGGCGACATTCATATCCACGACATGGATTTCTACATGCTGACAGAAACGTGCTGCCAGATCGATCTGATCCGCCTGTTCAAAAGCGGTTTCTCCACCGGTCACGGCTATGTGCGGGAGCCACAGTCCATCATCACCTACGCGGCGCTGGCCTGTATCGTCATTCAGGCAAATCAGAATGAGATGCACGGCGGACAGAGCCTGCCGAACTTTGACTATGCCATGGCGGAGGGCGTGTCAAAGACATATACAAAGGAATACTTTAAAGCGCTCCGCTCCTTCGTGGAGATCCGGCTGGGCTACGACGAGGCAAAGGCTTCCACGCTGGAGAAGGTGCTTCGCGGCGCAGTATCCACCCCCCTTAAGATGGGACAGGAAGAGCTCTTCCTCCGGACGTTCCGCAATCTTCCGCTGGAAGACAGCCTGAAGGAGAACCTCGAAAAGATGCATGCGTTCTGCATCCAGCAGGCTATGAAGTATACGGAGGAACAGACCCGCCAAGCCATGCAGTCTCTCATTCACAACCTGAACACCATGCACTCTCGGGCCGGCGCCCAGGTGCCGTTTTCCTCTATCAATTACGGAACCGACACTTCTCCGGAGGGCCGGATGGTCATGCGCAACCTTCTGGAATCCACCATCGATGGTCTGGGAGCCGGCGAGACGCCAATCTTCCCGGTGCAGATCTTCAAGGTGAAGGAGGGCGTCAACTATAATCCGGGTGATCCGAACTACGATCTGTTCCAGCTGGCCATCAAGACTTCCGCCAAGCGGCTGTTCCCGAACTTCAGTTTCATCGACGCGCCGTACAATCTGGCCTATTACAAAGATGGCGACCCTAACACGGAAGTGGCCTACATGGGCTGCCGGACCCGGGTTCTCGGCAATGTCCACGACCCGGAACGTCAGGTGACTTTCGGGCGGGGTAACTTAAGCTTTACCTCCATCAACCTGCCGCGGCTGGGCATCGAAGCCCACGGCGACCTTGAGGTGTTCTACCAGAAGCTGGACGACATGATGGATCTGGTCATCCGGCAGCTTCTGCACCGTTTCAAGATTCAGTCTGCCAGAAAGGTCCGGAATTATCCGTTCCTGATGGCCCAGGGTATCTGGATTGATTCCGAACATCTCTCCATCGACGATACCATTGGAGAGGTTCTCAAGCACGGCACATTGAGCGTGGGATTCATCGGTCTTGCCGAGACGCTTGTGGCCCTGATTGGCAAACATCATGGCGAGAGCGAGGAAGCGCAGCAGCTGGGTCTTGCCATCATCGCTCACATGCGCCATAAGCTGGACGCCGAGTCGCAAAAGACCGGCCTGAACTTCACTCTCCTTGCCACACCGGCGGAGGGGCTGAGCGGACGTTTTGTCAAGATCGACCGCAAAAAATACGGTGAACTGCCGGGAATCACTGACCGGGAATACTACACCAACTCTTTCCACGTACCGGTGTATTACCCGATCAAGGCTTACCGGAAGATCGAGCTGGAAGCTCCATATCACGCGCTGACCAACGCCGGTCACATCAGTTACGTGGAGCTGGACGGAGACACCAGCCGCAATCTCCCGGCCTTTGAATCCATCATCCGTTACATGAAAGAACAGGGCGTCGGCTACGGTTCCATCAATCATCCTGTTGACCGCGACCCGGTTTGCGGGTATACTGGAGTCATCAACGACGTCTGTCCACGTTGTGGAAGGCGGGCCGGAGAACCGATTTCCATCGAGAAGCTCCTGGAGCTTCAGAAAAAGTATCCGGACGTACCGCCTATCAAAAGATAGAAAGGAGCATTTTTATGTTAAATAATAAAGCTACAGAAACTACATCCATCGGTAAAAATGTTGACTTTGACCGCATCAGAAGAATCACCGGCTACCTGGTAGGTACCATGGACCGGTTCAATAACGCCAAGAAGGCGGAAGAAAGGGACCGTGTAAAACATGGCCTTTGAGCTTCGCTTAAGTGGTCTGGTGGAGGAGTCCATTGTGGACGGACCGGGACTCCGCTATGTCGTCTTTGTACAGGGATGTCCGCATCACTGCAAAGGATGCCATAATCCTCAGACCCACTCCTTTACCGATGGTTATGTAGAGAGCATTGATTACATTTTCAGTCAGTACAGAAAGAACCCTCTCCTTTCCGGCATCACCTTTTCCGGCGGAGAACCGTTCTGCCAGCCGGAGCCTCTGGCCGCCCTCGGCCGCATGGTGCGGGCCACCGGCGGACACGTGATGACTTACACCGGTTATGTCTACGAAGATCTTCTCAAGATGGCCGAGGAAGATCCCGCCATCGGGAAGCTTCTGGCAGTGACCAACGTGCTGGTGGACGGCCCTTACATTGAAGAACTGCGGGACCTGACACTGGAATTCCGTGGCAGCAGCAATCAGCGCATCATCACTCTGGACTCCCCGGAGGAGGCCGGCAGATAACCGCCGCCCGGCACAGCACTGACAGACAGCAAGGAGAACACTCACATGGAAACCATTCGAATCAAATATTTTTCTGACAAGATCGAGAAACTGGCCTACATAGAGAACAAGTCCGACTGGATCGATCTGCGGGCCGCCGAGGAGATAAGACTTAAGAAGGGAGACTTTGCCCTCATTCCTCTGGGCGTTGCCATGGAGCTGCCAAAAGGATACGAAGCCCATGTCGTCCCGCGCAGTTCCACATTTAAGAATTTCGGCGTCATCCAGACCAATCACATGGGCGTGATCGATGAATCTTACTGTGGTGACAGCGACCAGTGGTACATGCCGGTCCTCGCCGTGCGTGACACCGAGATTCACATCAACGACCGGATCTGCCAGTTTCGGATCATGCAGCATCAGCCGACCATCCGTTTTGAGGAGACCGATACCCTCGGCCACTCAGACCGGGGAGGATTCGGCAGTACAGGAAAGGCGTAATTGTGCATCATCAATTTCATATCTCATCTGTACAAAAGATAAAACCGGAAATGCGAAGACTGCATTTCCGGTTTTTTTGCGATACATTACATTTTCATTTTTATGACCGGGTCCTCCCTCTTCTCTATCCAAGGCACTGCCCGGTCTGCGGCGTCCTGCTCCCATACGGCAACCTTGTCTGCCGTAAATGTGCCCCGGAACTTCCTTTTGTGGAGGAGCCTGTCTGCCTAGCCTGCGGAAAGCCCGTCTCTTCCTCCCGCCAGGAATATTGTTATGACTGCCGCATCTTTCCCAAGAGTTTTCGCGGCGGTCTGGCGCTTTTTATCTATAATGAAAAGACCCGCCCTGCCATGGCCGCTTTCAAATACCACAACCGGCGGATGCTCTCCCAGTTTTTTGCCCGTGAGATTGCCGTCCGTCATGGCCCGGACATCCTGCGCCGGAAGCCGGATCTTCTGGTTCCGGTTCCCGTCCACCGGCACAAGCGAAGACAGCGGGGCTATAATCAGGCGGAACTTCTCGCCCGGGATCTGTCTGTTCTCCTCGGCGTTCCCTGCTGCGGCGATCTGCTCCTGCGCACCACGGACACGCCTCCCCAGAAGGCACTCCACCCCCAGGCGCGGCTGAACAATCTGCAGGACGCTTTCTCCGTCAACCCGGCCCGGCAAAGTCTCCTTGCCCACATATCTTCCGTCCTGCTCATCGATGATATCTACACCACAGGAGCCACCATGGAAATCTGTTCCCGCATCCTGCTGGACGCCGGAGTAAAGGAGGTCCGCATCTGCTCCGTATGTATCGGCGTATCCAGAGACTGATCTCATCAGGAGACAATCCCCTCCGTCAGGCAGTCCTTAAGTCCCGTATACCGCTTCTGTTCCGATTCGTTGCGTATCATCTGCTCTACCATGGTCTGGCGGCCTACGATGGCCACACAGCGCTGTGCGCGGGTCACTGCCGTATACAGCAGGTTGCGGTTGCAGAGAATGGACGGCCCACTAAGAAGCGGCAGAACCACTGCCGGATACTCGCTTCCCTGAGACTTATGGATGGTGATGGCGTAAGCCAGTTCCAGCTCGTCCAGATTGGAAAAAGGATACTCCACCTGACGGTTCTCATCGAAGACCACCGTCACCCGCTCCGTAAATGTATTGATTCGTCGGATGACTCCCATATCTCCGTTAAAGACGCCGAGTCCTTCTTCCACGGAAAATCCCTTTTTGTTTGTGATCTTCCACTCCAGTTTATAATTGTTCCGAATCTGCATCACCTTATCTCCCTCACGGAAGACGCCGGCGCGCACTTCCCGCTCCTCCTTATCCGGCGAGGCGGGATTCAGGTAATATTGAAGCACCTGATTCATGTGCTCCACACCCAGCTCTCCCTTCCGCATGGGCGTCAGCACCTGTATCTCAAAAGGGTCCGCGCCGATGTATTCCGGCAGCCGGTTCTTCACCAGATAGATTACGCCAGCCGTCACGGAGCGGATGTCTTTTTTCTCAAAGAAGAAAAAGTCTCTGTTCCGGTTGTCGAGTGTGATCTGCTCTCCCTCATTGATCTTGTGGGCATTCAGCACGATCTGGCTGGTCGCCTCCTGCCGGTAAATCTTCGTGAGCCGGACCACCGGAAAGACGCCGGATTCAATGATGTCTTTGAGTACATTTCCTGCTCCCACACTGGGAAGCTGGTTGGAATCCCCCACGAGGATGAGCCGGGTTCCTGGCAGCACTGCCTTCAAGAAAGAATACATGAGGGAGATATCCACCATGGACATCTCGTCTAAGATGATCACATCCGCCTCGATGGGATTATTCTCATTTTTTTCAAAACGATAGGAATCCCTCTCCTCAATGCCGCCGTTTAACTCCAGCAGCCGGTGAATTGTCTTTGCCTCGTACCCGGTTGCTTCCGTCATCCGCTTCGCCGCCCGTCCCGTAGGCGCTGCCAGAACGATCTCCATATCTTCCGCCTCAAAACAGCGGATCATCAGATTGATGGTCGTCGTCTTTCCCGTACCAGGACCTCCGGTCACCACAAGCACTCCTTCCGTGAGCGCCTTCTTTACGGCCGACCTCTGCAGCTCATCCAGGCAGATCTGGTGTTCCTCTTCCAGAAGCGCAATGCGGGAGAGAATCTCCTCTTCCCCCGCAGGAAATGTAAGATCAAGTCCCCGGAGCATGGCCGCCGTGTTGCGCTCCATAAAATAATAGGTGCTCAGATACACGTGTTCCTCTTCTCCCACCGCCCGGATCATCAGCTTCTTGTCCATGACCAGATTCATCAGATGATCCCCGATGTATTCCGGCGCCATCTGCAGCATCTGTCCGGTATTGCGGCAGAGAATCTCTTTTGGCAGATACACATGACCTGCTCCCACGCTCTGCTGCAGCGTATACAGTATGGCGGCACAGATCCGATGCTCCGAATCAGGTGCGATACCCGCCCGCGCCGCGATGGCGTCGGCAATACGGAAACCAATCCCGTGGATATCCTCCGCCAGCCTGTAGGGATTCGTCCGGAGTATATCGTACATTTTCTCGCCGTACTCCTCATAGATGCGGACTGCCAGATGATTGGATATCCCGTACTCCGACAGAAACATCATGGCGTGGCGCATCTCCTGCTTCTCCTGAAACTGCACGGCAAAATTCATGGCCTTCTGGAGAGAAATCCCCTTCACCTCCGCCAGACGTTCCGGTTCCTCTTCGATGATGCGGAAGGTGTCTCCCTTGAACTTCTTCACGATCCTTTTGGCAAGGGCCGGACCGATGCCTCGCACAGCGCCGGAACCGA
This sequence comes from Candidatus Anaerobutyricum stercoripullorum, assembly GCA_019114885.1. Taxonomy (GTDB): domain Bacteria; phylum Bacillota; class Clostridia; order Lachnospirales; family Lachnospiraceae; genus Anaerobutyricum; species Anaerobutyricum stercoripullorum. Next base: position 1,638 of record DXEQ01000191.1, on the reverse strand, counting down.
GATACCGTTCCATAGCCTCCTTATCCTCCGGCTCCTTCACCTGGTAAGAACGCACCTGATACTGCGGGCCGTGAGCCGGATGTTCGGTGAACTCCGCCTCCGCCACAATGTATTCTCCTTCGTTGATATAATGAAAAGTTCCCACGAGGATCTCATCCCCGTGGGTCGTCTCCAGTTCGAGAACAGTGTACCCGTTCTCTTCATTATGAAATCGTATATGACTCACATAGCCTTCCAGATGTTCCATCTCTATCTTCCGCCAAGGTACTCAATAAACTGTCCCGTACCGATGGCCACCGCCGTCATCGGATCGTCGGCTGTCATGGTCGTGATACCGGTTTTCTCCTCAATGAGCTGTTCCAGACCCTGCAGCATACTTCCGCCTCCGGTGAGGACGATTCCTCTGTCGGAGATATCCGCTGCCAGTTCCGGCGGAGTGCGCTCCAGCACGCTGTGAACAGCTTCCACGATCTGCGCAGTCGCCTCGCGCAGCGCCTCTCTCGTCTCCTCTGAGGTCACCGTCACGGTCTTCGGCAGACCGGTCACCAGATTCCGTCCGCGCACTTCCATGGACGCCTCCTCGGCGCGCACGTAGGCGCTTCCGACCTGTATCTTGATATCTTCTGCGGTACGGTCTCCGATCAGAAGATTATGTTTCTTTCTCATGTAACGGACAATGGCCTCGTCAAAATCATCGCCGGCCACCTTGATGGAAGTACTCACAACAGTGCCTCCCAGAGAGATCACGGCAATATCGGAAGTACCTCCTCCGATATCTACGATCATGTTGCCGCACGGCTTGGCAATATCAATGCCCGCTCCGATGGCAGCCGCCACCGGCTCCTCGATGATCTTCACATCTCTGGCTCCTGCCGCGTAAGTCGCATCTTCCACAGCCTTCTTCTCCACCTCTGTCACACCGCTTGGAACACAGACAGAGATTCTCGGCTTCCTTCCAAAAAGGCTCTTGCCCACCGCCTTATGCACAAAGTATTTCAGCATCTTCTCTGTGACGGAGTAGTCACTGATCACGCCCTGACGGAGCGGACGCACCGCCACGATGTTACCCGGCGTTCTTCCGATCATCAGTCTGGCTTCCTCTCCGATTGCCTTAATCTTCCTTGTATCCACATCAAAGGCAACGACCGAAGGCTCCTTCAACACCACGCCCTTGCCCTTCACATATACTAAAATACTCGCTGTACCTAAATCAATTCCAATATCCGTAGCCATTGGGAATCTCCTTTCTATATCTGTCCTGTCTATCCTGAACAGGCTCCGAAAAGGCCTGTCTGATTTATCTTCAAGAATAAAGTGCCGCAGGCAAACCTTTTTGTCCCGGACACGGACGCCGCTCTAAAAGCCGCGCTTCCGCCTTCCTTATCGGCACATTCGTAACTATTATAAACGAAATGATTCGAATTTCCAACACTTTTTTGAAACTTCATAAAAATGACTGTTTTGTTTTTATTATGTAAGAAACATGCCCTGACACAAAAAGAGGTATTGAAAGATGTCTCATCTTTCAATACCCGTTTGTGTTCCTTATCGCATGCAGATTCTTATTCTTCCACACCTTTGGATTTGAGATATTCAACGACATCGTTCACAGTCTCAATCTCGCCCAGCTCCTCAGCC
>DXEQ01000190.1 GCA_019114885.1 Candidatus Anaerobutyricum stercoripullorum | reverse complement strand
CTCAAAACAGAATACAAGTACCTATGGCATCACAAATTGGAACTACAATTCCTGTTCGTTATGACATCAATCATCCGGAAAAATTATACCACTTTTCTGTGTCGAGGATAGTTGTGTCATTTTTAATTGCTGTTGTCTGTGCTGCATTGGCAATGTCTAAATGAAGATAACAGTTATCAAAGAGCCAGACACACAAAACGCAGAGAGCTGCCGCACTGAATAATCAGTACGGCAGCTCTTCTCTGCTCTTGATTACGCCCCTCTATTTACTTTTCGCTACGCCAGCTGTCCTTTAGCAAGCTCCACCGCCTTTGCCAGAGCGTCAGCAATGCCTGCCGGGTTCTTTCCGCCGGCCTGTGCCATGTTCGGACGTCCGCCGCCTCCTCCTCCAACGAGGGCTGCAGCCTCCTTGATGATCTTACCGGCGTGAGCGCCTGCCTTCACCGCGTCGTCGGTGGCTGTGACAATCAGGTTCACCTTGCCGCCCATGTCGGAAGCGAGAACGACAATGCCGCTGCCGATCTTTTCTTTCAGGTCATCTCCCAGAGTACGAAGGGCGTTCATATCCACATCTTTTACCGATACCGGAAGTACCTTGAAGGCACCGGCCTCTTCCACCTGGCTCATGACGTCTGCCACTTCGCTCTTGGCAATCTGGTCTTTCAGTTTCTCGTTCTCAGAGGAAAGAGCTTTTACTTCGTCAAGCAGCGCATGGATTCTCTCGGTGAGTTTATGCGGATCTGCCTTAGCTGCTTTGGCAGCTTCCAGAAGCATCTGCTCCTCATCCTGGTAATATTTCAGCACGTTGTTGCCGGTGATGGCCTCGATACGGCGTACGCCGGCAGCCACGCCGGTCTCGGAGATAATCTTAAATGTCTTGATATCGCCGGTGTTAGATACGTGAGTACCTGCACAGAACTCTTTGGAGAAGTCGCCCATGCTGACCACGCGCACCTTCTCGCCGTATTTTTCACCGAAAAGCGCCATAGCTCCGGTCTGTTTTGCTTCTTCCACGGTCATGATCTGTGTCACAACAGGAAGCTGTGCGGCGATTTCTTTGTTGACGATCTCTTCCACCTGTGCGATCTCCTCCGGTGTCATAGACTGGAAGTGGGAGAAGTCAAAACGCAGACGATCTTTATCGTTGTAGGAACCGGCCTGCTCCACATGGCTGCCCAGCACAGTACGAAGTGCTTTCTGCAGCAGATGAGTTGCGCTGTGGTTCTTTCTCGTATCGTTTCTCTGCTCGGTGTTGATGGAAAGGGTTACCGTATCGCCGGTCTTGAACATACCCTTTGTCACACGTCCGATATGTCCGACCTTGTCTCCAAGCATCTTCACGGTATCTTCCACCACGAACTCTCCGTCCTTGCAGCGGATCACGCCGGTGTCGGCATGCTGTCCGCCGCCGGTGGCATAAAATGGAGTCTCTTCCACGAAAATGGTTCCCACCTGTCCGTCGGTGAGGGCCTCGGTAATCTCCGTATCGGTGGTCATGACTGTGATCCTGGAATCATACTCGTCATGGTCGTAGCCCACAAATGTAGTGGTGATGGACGGATCGATGGACTCGTAAACGGTCACGTCAGCGCCCATGTAGTTGGTGGTCTTTCTGGCGGATCTTGCTTTCACTCTCTGCTCTTCCATGCAGGCTTTGAATCCTTCCTCGTCGATGGTGTAGCCTTTCTCGCCGAGGATCTCCTTGGTCAGATCCAGAGGGAATCCGTAAGTATCATATAATTTGAACGCTTCCTCACCGGAAAGCTCTGTCTTACCGCTTTCTTTCAGTTCATTTTCCAGCTCACTTAAGATGCTAAGACCCTGATCGATGGTCTTGCTGAACTTGCTCTCTTCCTGAGTCAGCACATTAAAGATAAATTCCTTCTTCTCTTCCAGCTCCGGATAACCGTCTTTAGAACCTTCGATCACCGTCTTGCTGAGCTCTGCCAGGAACTGTCCGTCAATGCCGAGGATCTTTCCGTGGCGGGCTGCCCGGCGGATAATTCTACGAAGCACGTAGCCACGGCCTTCATTGCTCGGCATGATACCGTCAGAGATCATGAAGGTAGCGGAACGGATGTGGTCGGTGATCAGACGGATAGAGATATCGTCTTCTTCCTTCTCTTTGTAGGTCTTATGAGCCATCTCGCAGACTTTGTCTCTCAGAGAACGGATGGTGTCCACGTCAAAGATGGAATCCACGTCCTGCACAACCACTGCCAGACGCTCGAGACCCATACCGGTATCGATGTTCTTCTGCTCCAGCAGAGTATAATTGTTATGTCCGTCATTTTCGAACTGGGTAAATACGTTATTCCACACTTCCATGTAGCGATCGCAGTCGCAGCCTACTGTACAGGTGTCTTTGCCGCAGCCGTATTTCTCCCCGCGGTCATAGTAGATCTCGGAACATGGACCGCAAGGGCCTGCGCCGTGCTCCCAGAAGTTATCTTCTTTTCCGAACTTGTAAATGCGCTCCGGCGCGATGCCAATCTCGTCTCTCCAGATGGCGAACGCCTCGTCATCCTCCAGATATACGGACGGATACAGACGATCCGGATCCAGTCCCACTACCTCTGTGAGAAACTCCCAGGACCAGTGAATCGCTTCCTTCTTAAAATAATCGCCGAAGGAGAAGTTACCCAGCATCTCAAAAAATGTACCGTGGCGGGCAGTTTTACCCACGTTCTCAATATCGCCGGTACGGATACATTTCTGGCAGGTTGCCACCCGTCTTCTCGGCGGGATCTCCTGTCCGGTAAAGTACGGCTTTAACGGCGCCATACCTGCGTTGATCAACAACAGACTGTTATCGTTATGCGGAACCAGTGAGAAGCTCTTCATCACCAGATGTTCCTTGGTCTCAAAATAGTCAAGAAACATTTTCCGCAGTTCATTTACACCATATTTTTTCAATGTCTTATCCTCCTACTTTTACGATATATCCCTGCATGCAGGGTAAAGGGTGCTGAATGAAACAATACCTTCTTTGTTTCCTCCAGCACCCGGAAATATCTATGGGACCGTCAGTCGGTTCTCAGCGCTCTGCCCGTCTCTTTTTTCTCTGCAGAAGCTTCTTTCCTGCAAAAATTCCAAGTCCGGCAATGGCGATATAATAAACCGCTGTTAATAAATACTGCATAAATGCCCCAAATACTGCCGACATACCAAAGCCCCCTTTACATTCTACGCTTTTGCCCCTGTCCGCTTATTCTCATTCAAAAGTATACGCGGACAGTACAATGCGGCAACTCTGTGCCTCATTAGTATTCGCAGATACTAACGATTATAGCACAATCGGGGAAAATGTGTAAATATATTTTTCTGTCTTCTATAAAGAATAAGATACCGCAATGCATTTATTCCACTTCTTTCCCCTGGCCGCACTTTCCCGCCGCCACCAGAAGCATCATCGGCCGGCGCATTTCATCCTTCATGCCCTCCAGATTCATCATATCTTCCGGCGGCTGCGGCTCAATGACATGCCGGAGAGTAAAACCGTTTTGCAGCAAAATCTCCAGATAGGTGGTCAGCGTCCGGTGATATTTTACCACATGCTCGCCCAGAAAAACGGCGTCCCGCTGCCCTTCATAATAATAGTTGTCCACCGGAAAATGCAGAATTCTGCCGTCGGCATCATAATACCAGTCCTGAGAGCCGTAAGCCGTAAACACCGGATGTTCCACCGAGAATACCAAATCTCCGCCGGGCTTCAGCCACCGGCCAATGCGGGCCGCCAGAGCCGGAAAGGCTTTCACATAATGAAAGGCCAGTGAACTGATAACGCAGTCAAAGCTCTGCTCCGGAAAACGCAGGTCTTCCATGGCAGAGAGCTGGTAGGTAATCCTGCTGTCGCTGTTCTTCTGACGGGCCGTCTCCAGCATCCTGCGGGAAATATCCGTTCCCAGAACGGAAACCGCGCCGTTATCGGCGGCGTATTTGCAGTGCCATCCATAGCCACAGCCCATATCCAGCACTTTTTTCCCATGAAAATCCGGGAGAATCTGCTTCAGCGCATACCACTCGCCGGCGCCAGCGAGTCCCTCCTTTGAGCGGGACATCTCGCTGTATTTTTTGAAAAACTGTTCGTCATCGTATCGATTTTCTTTCATACCCTTGCTCCTCATTTATATGTCACTTTAATTATCTTTCGTCACCTTGCACAGCCCGTCTTCCGTCAGTTCATAGACCGTCTCGCACACTTCCTCAATATATTTCCTGTCATGGGAAATACTGATAATCGCGCCGCCAAAGTCTCGAAGTACCTGACGGATCACCGGGTTGGACAGTGGAGAAAAGTTGCGGGTTGGCTCATCGAGAACCAGTACATTTGCTCCGGAAAGATTCATTTTCAGAAGAAATATTTTCGCTTTCTGTCCGCCGGACAACTCCCGGATGGAATGCTGCATCTCGTCGGCGGTATATTTCATGGAACCGAGCCAGGTTCGAATTCTGGTGATCTCCTCTTTATCGCCGCTCTCTGACAGATAATCCACCGGCGTCTTGTCAAGCTCCAGCAGGTCCTCATAGTTCTGCGGCATATAGGCGGCGCGGATATCCTGCCGGGGCAGAAGTTCCTCGGCAATGCGTTTCAGCAGGGTGGTCTTTCCAACGCCGTTTTTTCCGACGATACAGATTCTCTCCGGTCCCCGGACAAAAAGATGAATATTCCGGGCCAGCACACGGGACGGAGCGGGCTCTGTGCCTTCTCCCTTTTTCTCCTCCTCCAGTCCGGCCCGGCAAAAGTCTGGCTCTGTTTCCCCAGCTACCAGGGCATCCAGATGAAAGTCCAGCACAATCTTTCCGGCCGGCAGGCGGATATCCGGCGAAAATCGCAGCAGGATAGCCTCCTCTTCTTCCGGTCTTTCCGTCATCTGTCCCGCCGCCTTGTCGAAGCGTTTCTCCATGGATTTGACTGCTTTCATCTTCTTTTTGAGAAGCTGGCCGCCGTGGGGATTCTGGCGGGAGATGGCGTTCTGTTCGTGTTCCACCCGCTGCATGATCCGGTTCAGCTTCTCCCGGCGGATCCGCTCCTGCCGCCGCTCGTTAAGCGCTGCCTGCATCTGGTTGTCCATGACATTTTCACGGTGAGAAAGATATTCCCGGTACGGCATCCGCGCCACGGTGTGGCGGCTCACGGTCTTCCTGCGAATCTGTTCCAGATGAATCACCACATTGGCCGTCCGCTCGATGAGGGTCTCATCATGGGAAATGTACAGCACCGGCTGTTCGGATTCTCTGATAAATCGTTCCATCCACAGCAGCGTTGGAATATCAATATCGTTGGACGGCTCATCCAGCAAAAACACATCCGGCTCTCCCAGAAGAAGCCTTGCCATCTGCGCTTTCACCTTCTCGCCGCCTGACAGGGTGTACATTTGCTGTTCTCCGTAATAAAAATCGGTCGGCAGCCCCAGTTCCTGCGCCAATTTGCTAAGCTCCTTCGGGCTCCACTGAAAGAACTGTTCCTCCTCACAGAAAAACTCATAGAGCGTCCGCTCTTTTTCCTCCACAGGCAGCTCCTGGGGCAGATAACCGATCTTTGCGCCTCCTGTGATGCGCTCTCCTTCCGCCTCCACATACTCTTCCACCAGAGCCGGATTCACCAGCCACTTCAGGAGCGTGGACTTTCCGTTGCCCTCTTCCCCGATGACGACCGCCTTATCGCCCGGGTTCAGCGCAAAACTGAAGTCGTCAAGAATCGGTCGCAGATCTTTTTTATGCATCAAATGCAGGTTCTTTACCTGTATCATGATAATCCCTCCTCACTGTTTTCCCTTTACAGTGAGTTCCCAGGAAAGAAAAAACGGCTGCCCGATACCGGACAGCCAATGAATGCACCAAAAGAAACCTGATGCAAAAAACACAGGTTTCACGAAAATGCCATTCCTCTTATCCGGTATCACAAACAACTCCCCTCACTGTAAACGGGATCATTATCGTCTGTCTGTTACCAAATAAGATTATCTGAACATTTCCTCACCTACACATGAAAACATGTGCCTTTCTTTTTTTATTCGGTCATAACTATATCATATCTTTGAAGAGGATGCAAGCGAATATACTGAATAAAAATATTTCGTCTGCTTCTAATACAGCGCCCGCGGATTCCTCTCTTCCGGTTCAAAGCCTGCGTTCCGCAGCGCCTGAATAATGCTTTTTTTATGTTCTTCGCCGAAGGCTTCCATAGTGATGATTAGCTCCACGGAGCTGTTCCGGTTCACGCTGATAAACTGGTTGTGCTCCAGCTTGATGACATTTCCTTTGGCGTCGGCAATGACTCCGGAGACTTTGTTAAGCTGTCCAGGAACATCCGGGAGCCGTACAGAGACAGTGAAGATTCTGGACCGCTGGATGAGACCGTTCTGTACCACGGAGGACAGGGTGATGATGTCCATGTTGCCGCCGCTTAAGATAGAAACGACCTTTTTGTTTTCTGCCGGCAGATGCTTTAAGGCCGCCACGGTGAGCAGACCGGAGTTCTCCACCAGCAGCTTGTGGTTTTCCAGCACATCAAGAAATGCGACGATAAGCTCGTCGTCCTCGATGGTGATAATGTCGTCAAGATTTTCCTGCAGATACGGGAAAATGTTCTCGCCCGGCGTCTTTACAGCCGTACCGTCGGCGATGGTATCCACCCTGTCAAGGGTCGTCACCGCTCCTGCCCGGAGAGACGCCTGCAGACAGTTTGCTCCCGCCGGCTCCACGCCGATAACGTGAATTTTCGGATTAAGCATTTTGGCCAGGGTGGAAACGCCGGTGGCAAGTCCGCCGCCGCCCACCGGGACAAGGATGGTGTCCACTGTCGGCAGTTCTTTTACAATCTCCATGGCGATGGAGCCCTGTCCGGTTGCCACGTCCAGATCGTCAAAAGGATGTACAAATGTATAGCCGTGCTCTTCCGCCAGCTCCAGCGCCTTATCACAGGCCTCGTCATAGACATTGCCGTGAAGAATCACTTCCGCGCCAAGACTCTTGGTGCGGTTCACCTTCAGAAGCGGGGTGGAAACCGGCATCACAATGGTCGCCGGAACTCCGAACTTGCGGGCGGCGTAGGCCACACCCTGGGCGTGGTTTCCTGCAGATGCGGTAATAAGACCTCTCTGCTTTTCTTCCTCGCTCAGAGTGCTGATCTTATAATAAGCGCCGCGGATTTTGTACGCGCCGGTGAGCTGAAGGTTTTCCGGTTTTAAATATACTTTATTGCCTGTTGTCTGTGAGAAGAAGTCGCTCTGAATTAAATTGGTCGGCAGGATCACTTCCTGCACCCGTTCATAGGCTTCTTCAAATTTATCTAGGGTCAACTGATTCATTTTTCTTCCTCCTCGGTCCCGCAGCCGTTCCGCTGTGCAAAACAGCTACTCAGTCTTTTCAAATAATGCGTCTACAAATGAATCGGAGTCAAACTTCTGTAAGTCTTCGATATGTTCGCCAATGCCGATGTATTTCACCGGAATTCCCATCTCCGCCTGGATGGCGATGGCGATGCCGCCTTTGGCGGTTCCGTCCAGCTTGGTCAGGACGATGCCGGAGATATCGGTCACTTCCTTAAACTGTCTTGCCTGCACAAGAGCGTTCTGTCCGGTTGTACCGTCCAGCACGATAAGCGTCTCCAGATAAGCTTCCGGGAATTCCCGCTCGATGACCCGGCGGATCTTGGACAGCTCGTTCATGAGATTCTTTTTATTGTGGAGTCTTCCTGCCGTATCGCAGAGCAGCACGTCCGCGTGGCGGGATTTGGCTGCCTGACAGGCGTCATAGACCACCGCCGCCGGGTCAGAACCCTCCTGCTGGGCGATGATATCCACGCCGGCCCGGTGCGACCATTCGGTCAGCTGCTCGATGGCCGCTGCCCGGAACGTATCGGCCGCCGCCATGATGACCTTCTTATTCTGCGCCTTTAACTGGGCGGCAAGCTTACCGATGGTGGTGGTCTTGCCGACGCCGTTTACGCCGATGACCAGCACAACGGAAGTGCGGTTCTCGTATTCATAAGCGGTCTCATCCACCGCCATCTGCTCTTTGATAATATCAATAAGAAGCTGACGACACTCCACCGGCTCTTTGATCTTTTCTTCTTTTACTCTCTCCTGCAGATTCTCGATGATGTTCATGGTCGTGTCCACGCCCAGATCTCCCATGATGAGAATCTCCTCCAACTCTTCATAAAAATCATCATCTATTTTTGAAAAACCGCTGAATATCGCATCCAGTCCGGAAGCGATATTCTGTCTCGTCTTGGTCAGGCCGCTGACCAGACGGCTGAAAAATCCTTTTTTCTCTCCCATGTATCTGTTCCTTTCTTTATTCCTGTGCCGGACCGGCATCAGGCATCCAGCTGCTTGTCAATGAGATCCACGGAAATCAGCGTGGACACGCCCTTTTCCTGCATGGTGATGCCGTAGAGCGCTTCCGCCGCGGCCATGGTACCTCTCCGGTGTGTGATCACGATAAACTGCGTGTCCGCAGAGAGCCGCCGCAGATATTTGGAGAAACGCACGATGTTGGCGTCATCCAGCGCCGCCTCAATCTCATCAAGGAGACAGAACGGCGACGGTTTCAGCTTCTGGATGGCAAACAGCAGCGCGATGGCTGTGAGCGCCCGCTCCCCGCCGGATAACAGCATGATATTCTGCAGTTTCTTTCCCGGCGGCTGCGCCACAATGCGGATGCCACATTCCAGCATATTGTCATCGTCCATCAGTTCCAGGTCGGCGGTACCTCCCTCGAACAGATCCTGAAAGACTGTGGTAAACATCTGCCGGATCTCGGCAAACTTCTCAGTGAACTGCTCCCGCATGGCAGTATTGAGTTCGTCGATCATCGTAAGGAGCTTTTCTTCCGCCTCCTTGATATCGTCATACTGTCCCCGCAGGAATTCGTATCGCTCTCCCACCGTCTTATATTCTTCAATGGCTCCCACGTTGACGCTTCCAAGCTTTTTGATCTGCTGCGCCACCTCTTTTTTCTCCCGCCGGTACTGCGCCGCGCCGGACTCGTCCACATCATAATGCTTTAATTCCAGAGCGTAATTGTAAGTAAGTTCATAATTATCCCACATATAGTCCACACGGGATTCCAGATCACTTTCAACCTTCTCTTTGCGGGAGGAAAGGCGGGCATTTTCCTTCTCCAGAATGAGCATCCTCTCGTTCTGCTCCTCCAGCTCACGGAAAATAACGGCATGCTTTCCGGAAACTGCTTTCTGCTCCTCTTTTAACCCGGCCAGGCTGTCCGTCATCTCCCGCAGCCGCCCTGCCAGGTCTTCTGTCTCCCCGGCGATCTTCTGCTGTTCTTTCTCTGCTTCCTCATTTTGCCGCTGCAGTTCCTCCTTCTGCGTCCGGTTCGCCGCGGCGGCACTGTCACAGTCCGCCATCTCTCCTTCCAGACGGCTGCAGCCGGCCTCATGGAACTTTGCCTGCTGTCCGGACTGGGAAATGTGAAGAATCACCTGATTCTCCCTGGCCTCCACATCGCGGATGCTCTCCTCCAGCGCGGCCAGTTCCTTTTCCAGTCTGTCCATGGCGTCGTTATTCTGCTCATGGATCTTTTCATGGCTCAACTGGCTCTGCGCCAGTTCTTCCTTCTGTCCACGAATCTCCATAAGCTGTTTTTTCAGTGAGGCATGCTCTTCTTTCAGGGTCTCGATCGTTTCTTTCAGATTCTTTTCCTTGTCCAGAAGATCCGGAATCTGATGACCCAGATCGTGAAGAGACAGCTTGAGCGCGTTGACAATCTCCTGTTTTTCCTGCAGTCGCCCCTGCCGCTTTTCCTGCTCTTCCTCCAGACTGCGCAGACTGTTTTGGAGATTGGCACAGGCTGCGCGGGCCTGCTCCATTTTCTCCCGGCTTTCTTCCATCTCTCTCTTTCTTCCCAGCAGATTGCCGGAATGGCGGTATGCGCCGCCGGTGATGGAACCGCCGGGATTGAGCAGTTCTCCGCCGATGGTCACCACCCGGAGACTGTAATTATTCCTTCTGGAAAGACGCAGCGCATTTTCTATGGTATCTACCACCACAGTCCGGCCTAAAAGATGCTGTACCAGAGGCTCAAACCGGGCCTCCACGCTGACCAGATCGCTGGCCAGACCGACCACGCCTTCTTCCTCCAGCACGGACGGATGTACGCCGCCGCTGCGCTTTCGGATGTTGGTAAGCGGAAGGAAGGTGGCCCGCCCGAACCGGTTCTGTTTTAAGAAAGCGATCATCTTCTTTGCCACCTGATCGTCCTCCGTCACCACGTTCTGCAATGCGCCGCCGAGAGCGATCTCAATGGCCGTCTCATACTTTTTGTCAAGCTCCATGATATCCGCCACCACGCCGATGATGCCCGGATTATTTTTTTTCTGCTCCATGATATGCTTGATGGACTGATTATATCCCTCGTAGCGTTCTGTAATACCGGCCAGCGTCTCATAGCGGGACCGGGCGCGCAGAAAGTTCTGGTTCTCCTGTCCCAGCGCCGCGGAAAGTCTGTTCCTCTCACCGGACGTCCTGTCCTCTTCCTGCTGCTCCTTTTCCAGATCGGCAAGAGCGTCATCATACTTCTGCTGGGTCGCCTGCAGCGCCTCCTCCAGCTTCTCACTCTTTCCGTTATAGTCTTTCAGGTCTGACTGCAGAGTGATCAGACGACTGTTGTATTCCGCGTTACGGATGAGGAGCTGTTCTTCCATGGTATCGTAACGGCTCAACTTCTCCTTGGTGTCCAGCTGATCATCCATCATGGAAAAAATCGCGTCCTTCTGCATTGACAGCTGTTCACTGATCCGCTGCTTCTTTTCCGTCTGCTGTCTTTTTTCCTCTTCCAGACATTTCTTTGACTGCTCCAGCTCGAGAATCTTCTCTTTTTCCAGAGACAGCTTCTCCCGCTGTTCCTCCATCTGCTTTCTCTTTGCTTCTTTTTCTTTCAGACTCTGTTCGATGATCTCTTCATAATGGGCGATCATCCGTGCGTTGGATTCTGTCTGGTGATGAAGCAGAAGGTTCCTGCTGTCCAGCTCTTCTTTTTTGGCAGAAAGGGCATCTCTTTCCCCCTCCGCTTTCTCAATCTGTGCCAAAAGCATTTCCGACGTACTCTGGAGGGACTGGTTCTTCTCCCTGATCCTGTCGTGGGTCTGTCTGGTGGTGTTCAGATCCTTCTCCACGATCTCCTGCTGACGCGCCAGTTCCTTAAGCTCTTCCTGCATATGGTCATGATCGTAGAGAAAGAGATGGATGTCCAGATCCTTCTCCCGGTCCCGCAATTTCAGATATTCTTTCGCCGTCCTGCTCTGTTCGGAAAGTGGTCCGACCCGCTCCTCCAGCTCACGGAGGACGTCCGTCACCCTCTCCAGATTCTGCCGTTCCTGTTCCAGAGACTTCTCCGTCACCGAACGGTTCTTCTTATACTTGGCAATACCGGCAGCTTCATCAAAAAGCTCCCGGCTGTCCTCAATCTTTCCGCTTAAAATCTTTTCCACCTGACCCTGTCCGATGATGGAATATCCTTCCTTTCCGATACCCGTATCGTAAAAGATCTCCACGATATCCCGCCGCCGACAGGCAGCTCCGTTTATGAGGTATTCACTCTCGCCGGAACGGTAGACCCGCCGTGCCACCTTCACCTCATCGTAATCCAGGGCGATCTTCCTGTCCGCATTGTCGAACACGATGGCCACATAGGCAAAGCCCAGCGGTCTGCGGCTCTCCGTGCCGGAGAAGATGACGTCCTCCATCCTGGAGCCCCGCAGCTGTTTGGCGCTCTGTTCGCCCAGCACCCAGCGCACGGCGTCGCCGATATTACTCTTTCCGCTGCCGTTCGGGCCAACGATGCCGGTGATCCCGTGAGGAAACTCAAACACAATCTTGTTGGCAAAAGATTTAAAGCCGTTAATCTCTATACTTTTTAAATACATTTATGCACCTGCCTGCTGCCGTGATCTTAAGATTGCTGCTGTTTTTTCAGCAAAAGGATGGTCTGATACGCAGCCACCTGCTCCGCACCCTTTTTCGTCTTGCCCACACCGACAGCATACGTCCTGTCTCCGATGTGCGTCTCCACCGTAAACTCCTTATTGTGATCCGGACCGGTCTCACGCACCAGCTGATAACGCAGCTGACCGCCGCCCTCCGACTGCACCATCTCCTGCAGGATCGTCTTGGCGTCATAGAACAGAGATTTGTCCTCCACATCCTTTAAAAGATGTTCCCGGATAAAATTCCCCGCTTCCCCGATGCCGCCATCCAGATAGATGGCTCCGATGAGCGCCTCAAATGCGTCGGAGAGGATGGAATCTCTCTCTCTTCCTCCGGTCATATCCTCCCCCTTGCTCAGCAGAAGATAATTACCCAGAGCGACGTCCCGGGCGCAGATGGCCAGAGTATATTCGCAGACCAGACTGGACCGCAGCTTCGTGAGCTTCCCCTCCGCGTAGGACGGATACTGACGGAACAGATAATCGGAGACCGTCACCTCCAGCACTGCGTCTCCCAAAAATTCCAGCCGCTCGTTGTTCTCTTTTTTTCTTCCCTTATGCTCGTTGGCATAGGAGCTGTGCGTCACAGCCAGCAGCAGCTTGTTCTTATCTGCAAATGTATAGCCGATACGCTGTTCCAGCTCCGCTAATTTTATTGGTCTCATCCCGCGCCTCCCTACTCGGCGATCTGTCCGGCATCCTGCGCCGGCGCGAGATATTCCATGATCCGCTCATTGATCCGGGCCTCCTTAAAGGAAACGCACTGCATGATCGCGTTTCTCGTCTCCTTCGCCGTGGAACTTCCGTGGATCTTGACTACCAGACCCTTTAATCCCAGCAGAGGCGCTCCGCCGTGTTCGGAGGCGTCAAAAGTCTTCAATGTTCTTTTCAGGGACGGTTTGGCCAGCAATCCGCCAATCTTGCCCATCAGAGAGGACATCATACCCCTTTTCACAATGGTCATCATGGTCTTGGCCAGTCCCTCTTCCAGCTTCAGGATTACATTTCCCACAAAGGCTTCTGTGACGATCACATCCACATCTCCCTTCGGGATATCTCTCGCCTCAATACTTCCCACAAAATTGATGCCCTTACATTCTTTTAAGAGCGGATAGGTCTCCTTGACAAGCGCGTTGCCCTTGGCTTCCTCGGCGCCGATATTTACGATGGCTACCTTCGGATTCGGAATTCCCATCACGTGTTCCATATAGATGGAACCCATCTGTGCAAACTGCACGAGATGTTCTGGCCGGGCGTCCACATTGGCGCCGCAGTCGATGAGCAGGGAGATTCCTTTTTCTGTCGGCATCACCGGCGCCAGCGGCGCGCGCTTCACGCCTTTGCACTTTCCGACGATCACCTGTCCGCCCACCAGAACGGCTCCTGAACTTCCCGCTGAGATGACAGCGTCACACTCTCCGTCTTTTACCGCCCGCAGGGCACGGACCAGAGAAGAATCCTTTTTCTTCTTGATGGCTGCCGCCGGTGACTCGTCGCAGCTGATCTCCTCCGTGGTATGGATGACGGCAATCTGCTCCGCATGGTACGTATACTTCTGCAGTTCTGCCTCCACGCTGTCTTTATCGCCGTATAACTGAATTCTGATATCATTTCGTTCATTGACCGCATCCACTGCGCCTTTTACGATCTCACCAGGCGCATTATCTCCGCCCATGGCATCCAGGGCAATCACTGTACTGTAATCCATAAGATCTCCTTTCTCATATCTTCTATATATTATATCTGTCACATCCGCAGTCTTTCCGACTGCCTTTTTACAGTATTCCCGGAAACTTTATTCCCCAAATAATACCAAAACGCAGGCTTATTTGCGG
>DXEQ01000189.1 GCA_019114885.1 Candidatus Anaerobutyricum stercoripullorum | reverse complement strand
CAGTATCCGGAAATATAACATTGATAAAGTACATTTTACCACCTGCCAGACCATTCAGCTTCACAATCTGAATGCGGATGCTGTCTGCGCTATCGCGGTGGAAGCTCTGGATCATGGCATCGTAACCCGGGGCGGCGGCGGAGATTTCCCACGCAATGTGATGGTATCCCCGCTGTCCGGTGTGGAACAGGGAGAGTATTTTGACGTCAGCCCGTATGCGGAGGCTGCGGCGGAATATCTGATGACGCTGATCAAAACCGTGAAGCTGCCACGTAAATTAAAAGTCTGCTTCTCCAACTCCCCGGCCAACCGCACCCATGCCACCTTCCGCGACCTGGGATTTGTGGCAAGGCAGGACGGCACCTTTGACGTATACAGTGCCGGAGGTCTCGGCAACAACGCCAAGATGGGCGTTCTGGTGGCAGAGAGCGTTGAGGGCAGCAAGATTCTTTATTATATCCGTGCCATGGTGGATATGTTCACCACCTACGGCAATTACGAGAACCGAGCCAAAGCAAGAACCCGCTACATGCAGGATGTTCTGGGCGACAAGTATGCAGAAGAATTCCAGAAGAAACTGGACGTTGTCTTTGCCAGCGGCGTCAACATGGACATTCCGGCGGAGAAGATTTCAGCAGAAGAAGGTGCTGCCGGAAAAGCAGAGGCCGATGCCCCAATGCATGTGACAAAGACCGGAGACGGCAGCACAGCGGAAGGCTGGCGTGTGATCCCGCAGAAACAGGAGGGCCTCTATGCGGTGGCATACCATCCGATCGGAGGCTGCCCGAATCCGGACAAGTTAGTGGAGATCTACGACGCCATCAAAGATATGGATCAGGCGGAGCTTCGGGTAGCGCCGGACGAGACCGTGTACATCATCAACTGCACTGGCAGTGAAGCAAAGAAAATCCTCGATATCACCGATGACGGCGCATCCAATCTCTTTGAGACATCGGTGGCCTGCATCGGCGCATCCATCTGCCAGGTGGGCGTGAGGGACTCCCAGAAACTGCTTGCCACTCTCGTGGCTGCTGCAAGAGAATGGAACTTCCCGGAGGGAACCCTGCCGCGCATCCACATTTCCGGCTGCCCGTCTTCCTGTGGTACCCATCAGATCGGACGCATCGGATTCCGGGGCGGCATGAAGAAAGTGGACGGAAAACCGGTTTCCGCCTTTGTTCTCTATGTCAACGGAAAAGAAGGTGAACCGGCACAGTTCGGCGAACAGTTGGGTACTATTCTGGAAGAAGAGATTCCATCGTTCCTCAAAGCGCTGGGAGAGGAGATCGCAGCCAGCGGCAAAGACTTTGAGACCTGGTACGCAGAGGATCCGGAGAGATTCAAAGAAATCGCAGCTCCATATTTATAAAATGAAGTAAATTTGCTGTTGACAGGTATTTTACACACAAAAAATGTATTGAAATTTTGATAGATGTGGAAATCCTGGCCAGAAAATGGTACACTTTTTTAGATAAAAAGATTTTGAGTGTCAAAAGAGGACAATCTTTGATAAACAATTACAGAAAAACAGGAGGAAAGCCCATTGAAAAGAGAAACCGTCATTGTTATTGATTTCGGCGGACAGTACAATCAGTTAGTGGCAAGACGCGTCCGGGAATGCAACGTATACTGCGAAATCTATTCCTACAGAACGGATATCGAGACGATCAAGAAAATGAATCCAAAGGGAATCATTCTCACCGGCGGCCCGAACAGCTGCTACGAAGCCGATTCCCCGACTTACACGAAAGAATTATTCGAGCTTGGCATCCCGGTACTGGGATTATGCTACGGCGCCCAGCTGATGATGCACATTTTAGGAGGCAAAGTCGAGGCAGCCAAAGTGCGGGAATACGGCAAGACAGAAGTCTTTGTCGACACAGAATCCCCGCTCTTTACCGACATCGAGCCATCCACCATCTGCTGGATGAGCCACTTTGACTATATCTCCCAGCCAGCGCCGGGCTTTACGGTCTGCGCCCACACAAAAGACTGCCCGGTGGCAGCGGCAGAAGACCGCAGCCGGAACCTGTATGCCATCCAGTTCCATCCGGAAGTACTGCACACCGTCCGCGGCAAGGAAATCTTAAGCAACTTTGTATACAATGTCTGCCACTGCGCCGGCGACTGGAAAATGGACTCCTTCGTACAGGACTCCATCAAAGCCATCCGTGAAAAAGTCGGCGACGGAAAGGTCCTTCTCGCCTTATCCGGCGGCGTGGACTCTTCCGTGGCGGCGGGACTCTTATCCCGCGCCATCGGCAAACAGCTCACCTGCGTTTTCGTTGACCACGGTCTTCTCCGCAAAAACGAGGGAGACGAAGTGGAAAATGTCTTCGGACCAAACGGCGACTTTGACCTGAACTTCATCCGCGTCAACGCACAGGAACGCTACTATAAGAAACTGGCTGGCGTCACGGAACCGGAACAGAAACGCAAGATCATCGGCGAAGAATTCATCCGTGTCTTTGAGGAAGAAGCAAAGAAAATCGGAGCCGTCGACTATCTGGCACAGGGAACCATCTACCCGGACGTAGTAGAGAGCGGCCTCGGCGGCGAATCCGCCGTCATCAAATCCCACCACAATGTGGGCGGCCTCCCGGACTACGTCGACTTCAAAGAAATCATTGAGCCGCTCCGCGACCTCTTCAAAGACGAGGTCCGCAAAGCCGGCCTTGAACTGGGCATCCCTGAAAACCTGGTATTCCGCCAGCCATTCCCTGGCCCGGGCCTTGGCATCCGCATCATCGGCGAAGTCACCGCCGAGAAAGTCCGCATCGTGCAGGATGCTGACGCCATCTACCGCGAGGAGATCGCCAAAGCCGGCCTTGACAAAGAGATCAATCAATACTTTGCAGCCCTCACCAACATGCGCTCCGTCGGTGTCATGGGCGACGAGCGTACCTACGACTACGCCGTAGCGCTCCGCGCTGTAAAGACCATCGATTTCATGACAGCCGAAAGCGCAGAGATTCCATTTGAAGTGCTGCAGAAAGTCATGAGCCGGATCATCAACGAAGTGAAAGGCGTAAACAGAGTATTCTACGATCTGACCAGCAAACCGCCGGGAACGATAGAATTTGAATAGTGGAAAAAATCCCCTTAGAGGGCTTAAATAAGCCATCTGAGGGGATGAAAAAAGGCTCCGTGACAATGATATGACAATAATCTTTTTAATGCGATTAAACAAGCAAATAAATCACGTTTTCCTTATAAATAAATTCCTACTTAGCGGCTGAATAATAGCATGTGGCTTCTAAAGTGTCAAGTAATTTA
>DXEQ01000188.1 GCA_019114885.1 Candidatus Anaerobutyricum stercoripullorum | reverse complement strand
CCGATCACCACTTTGGTCAGTTTTTTCTTTGCCTTTTTGAAAGCGTTTTTGTCGATGGCTGTGACTTTGGCTTTCACGCCGTTGACGGTGACTGTGGAAGGAATCTTGACCGTCTTCTTGTTGGCCACAGTTTTCACGACAACGGTATTGGCGGAAGCTGCCCGGTATGTATTGCCGCCCGCGGTATAAGTAGCGCCGGTTGTAAGAGTGGCAGGCTGCGGGGTGGACGGAGCTTCCGGGGATGGTTTTTCGGCAGGAACTTGCGGCTCCTCTTTGACAGGAGTAAATGCCTTGCTGTGGAAGTATACCTTATCGGAAACAGCGTCCGTGATATCATGGTCGCCGCTGTCAAACGGAGAACCCGGGATGGCTGCTGCCGTGTCCGCATCCGCGCCCGCCTGAATTTCAATGGCCTCACCTTCCACAGGGGAGACGGAGATGGTGCCGTTGGAGATATCGGTAATATCTTCATTATTATCGGTGTTTCCAAAAATGGCACGGATACCGAAACTGCCTAGTGAGATTGGACCTGATTCCTCTCCACCAGTTTCTGTAATCTCCCCACCGACGGCAGTCACCTCGCCGCCGGTAATCCGGATGGTACCGCCGAGAGCTTGTCCATTGTATTCGTAACCCATGCTGAAAAGACCGGCGCTGAGAGCGGAAGATCCACCGCCGCTGGCAGTCACTTTTCCGCCTTCAATGTAGATATTACCTGATTCCAGCGTGCCGATGCCGAAGCTCATATTGTCACTGTGACCGGTGACTTTGGCTGTCACTGTGCCGCTTTTTATAATGAGATTACCTCCGGTGGCTATCCCTGCCATATAGCCAGTGACATCGAGACTGCCGTCCCCGCAGATGGTCAGGGCGTCCAGAGTATCCGGGGCGATATTGCCGGATGCATCGTCTGCTGGATTACATATTGCCATAATGCCTACGTCAACTGTATTGTTTACTGTATTCCTGCCTTCCAGTTTCAGTATAAATGGTGCCTGACGCTCGATGGCGGCCGAATTTTTGCTTTCTGTGACAATCACAGCGTCGCGCAGGGTAAGGGTCTCCCCGTCCCATTTGACGTTATAATTTGTCTCGGAAGCCCCATCCGTTATAACCGTACCTTCTGTATCGGTCGTGGCGTAAGCCGGTGTTTCTGCGCTGCCATCTAACTCTATGCCGCCCACTGTGATGGGTGAATCCCCACTCGCTTGCGTACCTGCGGCAAATGCCGTGGCAGGCAGCAGGGTCAGCAGCATGCAAAGGCATAAAAATATTGCTGTCAAACGTTTTTTCATAAGGTTTCTACCTCCTTCTTCGGTGTGTTGTTGTTTGATGTTGCTGATCAGTGATGAACGGACGATTGGTGCGTTCCTGTAACCTCCTCCCTGTGTCAATTGGCCCGGAATGGGCCTCTTATCTATACAGGTACAGCAAAGAGAAAAAACTCTCACCTGTCTGTTCATTTTTTTGGATTTTTTAAAAGAAATGTGCAGAAAGAGCAGGGGGATTTGCAGTACATTTTCTGTAAAAGTACATTTTATAGAAAAAAAGAGCCGCCGGAGGGCAGCTCAGGATGTGTCTGATTTATTGGTTTGTCTGGCGGGGCAGCGTGGAGAGAAGTTGCTTCGCGGCTGTCCCAAGGAGAATAGTCAGCACAGGCAGGGCGTAAGCGATGTACTGCGCCTGTCCGCCGTAGGCGATCAGGAGATTATAGATGCCGTGATAGATGATGGCGGTGCCAAGTAGGCCGCAGGTGCCTGCCGCTTTCAACCAGCCCCGCTGCCACACGTACAGCATGCCGCTGCCGACGATGGCTCCGCAGACGATGTGCATGGCGCCGGTGCCGAAGCCCCGGATCAGCAGGAAGGTCAGATGCTCCGCTCCGTGCTGTGCCAGGTAGCAGATGTTTTCAAAGGTGGCAAAACCGGATGCCACGACCAGGACGGCGGGGCGGATTCTGTCCGGTTTTGGGTCGAACACGAGCAGATAAAACAGCAGCGGAAGGAACTTCATCACTTCTTCCACCATCGGGGCGATCTCCGCTGTGGCGTTGAATACCGGCGCCTCATAGAGAGCGGCAAAAAATGTGTTCACATAGGCGGAAAGAAGGCAGGCTCCCATTCCGGCAAATGTAAAGAGAAAAAAGCGAAGATGTTTTCTGCCCAGACAGAAGGCGGCCACAAGAAGAGGCGCGGCGATACACACGAAAATGTTTTCAGTATATGTCATGACCGCACCGCCTTTCTCACCGCCGGGAACAATGCCAGAAGTGTGGCGGTCAGGGCAAAATCAAACCAGAAGTACGGGTTGGCCGGCGTATCGCCCGCCCACGGATAGCTGGAGAGCCACAGGCCGTTTTCCGCACCAAGAAAGAGCAGCATCACGATCAGAAAATGCAGTCTGCCCTGCTTTGGCTGCGGCTGTGTTGTAAGCCAGACCAGTCCCCGTATGACAGACCAGAGGAGGGAGGTCATCAGGACGCCCACGATCAGGTTATAGAAGACGTCGCCGATCAACAAGTAATATATGGTCAGCGGCGCTTCGATCAGCAGCGCAAGCCATGCCACGCGGCTTTGGAATCTGCGTTCTTTTTGCCCGGTCAGATTGTACTGCAGCAGGAGCAGGAAGAGATAGCAGCTGATCCAGCCGATATCCGCCACATAAAAGACAGGGGGTGATTCGGTGACAAGAAATGTAAAGAGCAGCCAGTAGAGGCTGGCAAGGAAGAAGCACCCGTAAAAACAGCAGAGCAGGAACCACGTCTGACTGCGGCTTCGCAGATAGGACAGGCCGGACAGGATGCAGCCTGAAAGCACGGCGAGAAGCTGTATCAGATTATCGATGAATTCAATCATGCTGGTCCTCCTCATCCTGCTCCTGCAGGTTCCGGAACCGGAAACAGAGAATGGTGACGGCTACGCCCAGCGCGAAAGCCAGAACGCCCACTGCGATATATCCGGCTGCCGCGCTGCTGCCGAATATCCCTGCCGCCGCCTGATAGCCTGTGCTATATCCGCCTGCCAGTTTCTCCGAGAGAGCCGGCATGGCAAAGGAGACACCCACGATAATGGCCAGACAGGCAGCCGTTGCCATAAGCGCTGTGATGCGCTGCCGCTGCCGCCGTTTCTGTTGTTTTATCTGTGTCACGCGCTGCCTAACGGCAGCGGCGCGTTCCTCATTCGTCCTCATAGGTAAATCCCTCCTGTTCCAGTAGTCTGCGCAGGCTCTGCTTGCCTCGGTAGACCAGATTGGTGATCTGCTTTACATTTTTTCCCATGACCCGGGCCGCCTCCTTATAGCTCAGTTCCTCAAAATAAGTCAGGTACAGCGCCTCCCGGTATTCCACATGCAGCTGTTCCATACAAAGGTGGAGGAGCTGGCTTCGCTCCTTGCTTTTGACCACTTTCTCGACCAGCATCTCCGCCTCCGGCTCCTGCGGGAGGTCATCCAGGCAGAACACAGGTCGCCTTCGGCTCTTATGCCGCAGCGCCATGTGGCGGGCCGCCTTATAGATGTACGCCCGCAGGCCACCGTCGCGGATATGGGGCCGTTTCGTAAACAGATAAGAAAAGACCTCGATCATCAGATCTTCCGCCTCATGGATATCCCCCACATAACCGTCAATATAAAGGGTCAGGGCGCTGCCGTACCGCCGCATCAGTTCTTCAAGCCCCGTCGTATCATCCGTAAGATAACTCCGGTACAGTTCCTCATCCGTCATATCCGCCTCGTCCCGGATCGGCAGATCATTTCTCATCTTGTCCACCCCATTTCTGCCCGTTTGCCTTGCCGGTACGGCCACGGCAGAACGAATACCCCTCGTCTGCCGCCGTCGCCCGGCCATATTGTTATGAAAGATTATATATTACTTTCTGCCGGTTTATCAAGAGGAAATCGGGGAAAGTGACATGGTTCTTTGTTTAAATTGGGAAAACGGAACCATATTCAGCAGGAAAAATCACTTGACGATAATCCAAGGTGCTATATTATAATAAAATACAGTTGATTTATGGTACGCAACGCAGACAGACTCTTGACTGTAAACCTGGTTCATACTATATACTTATGCCTCAGAAAAGATAAAAGGAGGCACCGCACTATGACGATAAAGGAAGTGGAGGAGCGGACAGGGCTTGCCCGCTCCAATATACGATTTTACGAAAAAGAAAAACTGATCCATCCATCAAGAAATGAGCAAAACGGATACAGGGACTATTCGGAGCGTGATGTGGAAGATCTGAAAAAGATTGCCTACTTGCGCACTCTGGGGATAACCATCGAAGACATACGCAACGTAATTCGGGAGAAAGTTTCCCTCCCTGAGATTCTGGAGCGGCAGAGTGAACGGCTGGACGAGCAGATGACGGATCTGGACAGGGCAAAAGCGCTCTGCAATCAAATGCTCCACGACCGGGAACTCAGCTATGAAACGTTGCAGGTGGAGCGGTATGTAAATGAGCTGGAGGATTATTGGGAACAGAATCAGCCGGTGTTCCGTCTGGATACCGTCAGTTTCGTCTGGCTTTGGTGCAGCTTCCAGACATGGATAATACTGACTGTTTTGTGCCTGCTTGTGGGCATCTTGTTTTACAGTAAGCTGCCTCCGCAGATTCCGGTACAATGGAAGCTGGGCATCGCAAGCACGCTGGTACGAAAAGAGTTTATTTTTGCTTATCCCCTTATCTGTATTGCAATCCGCTATTTTCTCAGACCGTGCATTTATGTAAAGGTGCAGATGAACACGATCTACGGAAAGATCATATCCGAATATCTGAGTAATTCGCTGTGTTTCGTCGCCCTGTCAGCAGAAATCTTCAGCGTGTTGTTTGTGTTTGGACTGGCAGAAAATGTCGTGACAGTTTTTCTGGCGGATGCTGTCGTGCTCCTTGGCCTGCTGGCAGTGGGACTTGTGAAAATGGATCTAAGGGGATTTGGTCTGAAATAAGAAAGAAGGAATCATTTATGTGGAATGTGGATATTTATGACAGTTTTGGAAAAGAGCGGATGCAGCCGTCTATCGATCTGGCAGCCCGCTTAAAAGATAAAAAGTTCAAAAGAATATTGGACGTGGGCTGTGGGAGCGGCATGAGCACGGCGGCGATTCTCTCCACATGGGAGGACACCGAAGTCATCGGCGTGGATTTATCGGAAGAAATGCTGCAAAAGGCGCGGAAAATTCTGCCACAGGTACAGTTTATAAGAAGAGATTGCAGCAAATCGCTGGCGGACCTGGGAACATTTGACCTGATATTTTCCAACGCATTTCTGCAGTGGATACCCAATCAGGAGGAATTTATCGCCCGTGCCTTCGCGATGATTGATGAGGGCGGCGTGCTGGCGTTGCAGATTCCGATGTTTGACGAGATGTTGGCCAGCAGATGTATCACCGACGCAGAGAAAAACTGGACACAACAGCTGGAGGGAATTGAAGAAAATAAATTTATCACTTATACCGCCGCACACTATTACGATACATTTGCCGAACACACCACTAAAGTTCAGATGTGGGTCACAGATTACTGCCATATCATGCAAAACCATGAGCAGATTCTGGACTTTTTGAGAGGAGCTGCATTTACGCCATATCAAAACAGGCTTAATGAAAAGGAGATGCAGGCGTTTGCCGATGAAGTACTTGTCCGTATAGAAAAATCATATCCGGCCCGGAAAAATGGAACGGTGCTGTTTCCGTTCCGGAGACTGTTTTTAACGGGAGAGAAGTAAGC
>DXEQ01000187.1 GCA_019114885.1 Candidatus Anaerobutyricum stercoripullorum | reverse complement strand
CCATTCACGTAGGCAAAGCCGGTATCACTTTCCGGGCAGCAGATCCGAAGCCACCCATCCCCGCATACCTGAAGGACTTCCACCACGGTGCCTTTCCGGTAGGTCGTAAGGCTCTCCGCATCCAGGCTGTTCCCATCGCGGATGTTCATCAGTGTCTTCAGCTTTGCATAAGCGACGGGCGTGTCATTGCCATCATAGTCATACTCTACAGCCTCCGGGAATTCTTTCTCCGGCCCTTCTGTCTCCTGGCCTGTTTCCTCATCAGGCGGCACGGATTCACCGGGCTCTGCAGTTCCTTCTATGTTTTCAGGGGCTGCTTCCGTATGATCCGTCTCTTCTTCAACCTCCGTGGATTCCTCATTGCCGTCAGCATCTTTACCGCTAGGCTCCGTATCCGCTGGGACTTCCACGGGATCTTTGTCAGGAGACAGTGTCCCGGATGGCTCCTCTGTTTCCTCAATGCTGGACTCCGGCTCCGGATAGATGGCTTCCCCTTCGTTGGAGAACACAAAATATCCGGGATTTGCGTCGGCTTTTGCCATAGCATTGGCCAGCAGCCGGAAGGCTCCCAGCTGGCTTGACGCATCCTCCCAGGTCTCACGCACACGGTAATAGCCTGTAGTCAGCCTAGCGGGATAATCTTTGATATTCATCGTTCATCCTCATCCTTTCTTATTATTCAGGGCAGGAGGCACTCCTGCCCGTCTGCTTATTCTTCGTTGCTGTCATCATCCGTGGTTTCATCTATGGGTGTTCCCGTGTCCTCTCCACCCTGAGAATGTTCTTCCTCCGTCAGCTGGAGAAGCATTTCTTTCAATTTCTCCGGGACCGGCAGCCCAATGACTGCGCTGTTTTCCAATACAGAAATCCCCTCATTCGCCAGATAAAAGAAGATGACCGCCGTACGAATCGCCGCCCCGTCATGAATCACCTGGGTATCCACAATGTTTGCGATGCCGACCAGGACGAAGATACATACCTTTTTGGCGATGCCCTTAAAGCCGACTTCGCTTGACAGTTCCTTCTTTACACCTGCGGCAAGTACACCTGTGAAGTAATCCATCACTACGAAGACCACCAGGGCATACAAAAAGCCATCAAAACCTCCCAGAAACCAGCCGATGAATCCGCCAAATGCGGCAAACGCCAGTTCCAGCTTATCCAATACTGCTTTCATAACCATTACCTTTCCTTTCCGCCCGTCCGGGCAATAAAATAGGACGGCTGGATAGCCCAGACGCCCGGTAAAAGTAGAATATATAAACACAGCCGTGCGGGTGGGTCACTTCCGCCGTACTGTGGGGATTTAATAGATTACATATAGCTTTTCAGTCTCTCAATGATTCGGTTTGCAATGAGCTTCATGCCAGTATCACCTGGATGGGATGCTACACCGGATGAGGTGATCTCCACCACAGTCCCATCGTCTTTGGTATAGGTATTTCCCACAGCATTTTTGTTTGCCGCATCCTCGGACAGATCCCGGATATCTACGAGGTCAACCCCCAGCTCTCTGCAGGCAGTTTCAATAGGGCCATAGTTGAGCGACCACCCATACCAGGATGCCACCCAAAGAATCCTCGCTTTTGGGCATCCGGCCCGGAACATCTGCAGCATCGTTTTTACGTCTTCCGCATAGGTTGCCCGTTTTTCATCTGTATTGACATTATCCGAAAGCTGGATGATGACCAGATCCTCCGTGCCGTCGGTATAAGAATCAAGGAATCCCTGCACACATTTCCTGCGTTCTTCACTGGTGGTCATTCCCTCCCAGTTGCTGGCGCCGTAACGGGACATTTCAAGACTGCTGTTATGCTCCAGAAGGAATTCCTTCACGTAATAGTAGTAGTCATGCCTGCTGTCGCTTGCCGCCATGCCAAAGGTGCCAAATCCAAGAGTCAGACTGTTACCGAGCACAAGGGCCTTCTGTGGGACACTGCGGACCGTTTCAAGCGATCCATCCGATTTAACAGTCAAATAGTATTTTTCCCCATCCGGCGCAATCAGCACATTCGATCCACCCAAACCTGATCCTTCTTCCAGGCCGCTGATCCGTTCATCAAAGTACGCGGTTTCTTCCCGGATCCCATCAATAGCTGCTGACACCTCATCCAGCTTAACTGGAAGCGTTTTCTCTGTGAGCGTATAACGCATCGGTACCATATATCCCGTCTGCCTTAAGGGATAACCGCTGTACCCCTGCTCATTCTCATAATAATCCGCTTTTGTGCTGATCAGGTTGTGAAAGCCATATTCCGGCGGATCAGCATACACCGCCATCTCCGCAGTCCATGCGGCAAAAATCCCATATCCGGCTGGAACCGATATTTTCTGGTCATCGAATTTGACCAGGTTCCTGCCTCTTCTCACCCCTGCGGTAAATCTGCTCAACTCCTGAAATAAGCCGTACTGGTCAATGCAGCCTACATAGAACGTGACCGTCCGCTGCTTTGTGCAGTAAAGCTCAATGGTATCGAGATAAAGCCCATCCACAGCCGCATAATCATCAATGCCGCAGAGGATTGGATCTTTTAACGCTACTTCCTCCATTTGGCTGAAATCTACTGTCCCCAGGTATCCCTGAAAGTACTTTAACGGCTGCGGAAGCTCTTTTGACCGCTCATCCGGGATCAGAATGCGGACATTTTTAAACTGAACCGATGTCCCCGCCGTATTACGCGGACCAATTCCCAAAGTGCTATTTCCCGCATTGACTCTGGAGATCCGGAACTGATAACGGCGGTAATGGTCCGTCAGGTCAAAATAAATCGCTGTGTTTGAATGGCTCATCCCATTGTTCCTGTCGTACATCTGGACCCGTAACTGTGATCCTTCTGAAAGCCTGCGGGCCGTAAGCTCCACAATGACTTCCCTGCAGGATTCGGGAAGGATATTCGTTAAGTTCATCTGGTACATCGGATTATTGTTTACATGGGTCAGGCGGTAAGACGGGTCGCCATACTCATCCTCAACGATTTCGTAAATGGAATCATCCGGCGCAAAGACGCTGTCTGGGGCAAAATCGATTCCCTGATAGTTTTGATAATCACTGTCTTTGAGTGCTTCGATCTGCTCCCCCTGCTCATCGGCCTGCTTTTGCAAAGCCTCTTCGGCTTTCCTTAAACTTTCTGCCTCTGCGCGGAGCATATTTCCGGCCAGGGCATTCACCGCACCGTTTTTCCCAATGCCATAGAACAGGTTGCCATATCCTGAAATCGTGACCTCATCCCCGGCCTTTGCGTTATTGGCATAAAGCAGGAACTGAAGATTGACCGGCTTTCCCTCATACACAAAGCATCCCTGACCAGGGTCATATTCCAAAAGGGTGCCGCCGATGGAAGCAGTATCCGTATTGTCTTCACTCCCTGTTTGAAAGGCATGGGTATAAGTGCTCCGGAAGATTGCACCGGTACCGGCAGTTTCTGCGTCATTCATCTTTGCCAGCCATAAGCCAAATTTAAACGCACCTCTGTCATTGGATACATTCTTCGTGCTGTACTTTATCAGGAGATTTGCTCCTAATTTCCTCAAAGCCGCATAGTCCCTGGCGTTTACAACAGGCGCGTAAATGATAAAATCTCCCGGATAGTCTTCCACGCAGGCGATACGCATGGAATCCGTTCCCTCTTCATAGGAGTACTCAAAGCTCTTACTGGTCTTTTTCATCGCCAGCTCATAAAATTTCCCCATGGAAAGATCCGGAATCCTGATTTTATCTGCATCAAGAGCCTGGATCGCGGTCCCGGCGCCAAGCGCCCTCAGATGACTGCCAAGGTTTTGATAAGTGGTTTCATCCATGCCTACCCTCGCATCCACCACCTCGGCCGCATAGTCCGCATCGGCATCCGTACTGGCGGACACATTCGCGTCCAGCCGCTTATCAATGCCATCCATCCGGCTGTTCAGCTCGGACTTATTCTGGTTTGTGAGCGTCTCCGCTTCTGTGACCCGGTTTTCCATCCGGCTCTCCGCAGCCGAAAGCTCCGCCCGGACTGCCGCGTCCGTTTCCTGCATTTCCTTTACCGCGTCCGCGATCTGCTGGCTGTATAGGCTGTAAAGCATCCAGTAATTCTTATCGCCGATCACTGTCCCGGCCGGGACCGGCCTGCGGCTGATATAGCTGTCGCCGCTTGCTTCATAAAGGACAATGGTCAGTTCCTCATAGGTCTTGCTCCCGTCCCACACACCGCCGTGTACCGGGACGATCCTTCTTCCGATATACTCAGACATAAATTTCTCCCTTCTGCCGGAACTCCGGCCATGTCGATCTGCACAGGTCTTTATCAGGCAGTGCCGCTACAAAAAGCCTGCATCCTTCAGCCAGTGTCCTTTACAGAAGGGAGTCTTTATCAGGTGGAAAATACTACATAGCGAGTACCCCCCCCTCCCGAAAATCTGTTCGGTTTTATATTCATTTCTATTTTCCTTTCTCCACAGTCCTCCTGTGGCCATAACGCCATCTGCTCTTTACTCTGCATCTTCCTCCAGCCAGGCCCGGATCTGACAGTAGTAACCGTCTGCCCATGCCTGGTAGCCGCGGACACTGGGATGGATGCTGTTGGTGAGTGTCCGGCTGGTTTCCGAAAAACGGTCGGTCACCGGTTGATCCGTATACGGGAACGCAAGCCTCCGATCGGTACGCAGTCCATGGGCAAAACAGGTGACATTCGGCTTATAAGCGCCTTCATCAAACGTCTTGATCAACGCAAGGTTCAGGGTATTGATGCTTTTCCGGAAGATCCCCATGCTGCTGTTTACAAGGTAGGAATAATCCGATCCGGGGCCGCACAGCCCAATCCCGATCTTACAGTCCGGATATCCCGTCTCCGGGTCCAGAAGGGCATCCACAAACTGCTTTGCCTGATCGACAAACTTCTGGACCTGCGCTTCCGTCCGATACAGCGTACTTCCCTGGCTCACATCATTGGTTCCAAGGGCGATCAGAAAGTAATCGATCCCTTCAAATCCATTGGCAGCACAGTATTTCTGAAAATCCAGCCTGCCTTTTTCCTTATCCCAGAAGGCATTGGTCTTTCCGGCATAGTCCGTATCAGCAAGATAATCCTTCCATTTCCAGCTGCCGCGCCCCTCGTGCTTCCCGTTGGAGGGTCCTCTGGTCCCTACCTGGTTGACCTCGCAGTCCCCGTCCTCGGCAAGCAGACGGTAGACTTCCGTTGCCACCTGGTTGCAGTCCACCAGGGAGTCCCCGCAGATACAGATGTTCCGCACCACCTTTGTTTTCAGGGGATGGTGGACACGCACCGCCACAGGTTTTGTCTCCCTGGCCTCCATCGTATTCTCATCCAGCCGGATCACGTTCACGTTGAAGTCCGTATCGCTGGCCTTGGGCGTATAGTTCAGGCAGTACTCATTCCGGGTCAGGGACTTGCTGTTCGTCACCCGGTATAAGTTCATCCGTCCCTCATGCCGGGAAAGGCAGTCAAAGAACATGGAGAACTGCCGTCCCTCCATGCAGTCCCAATGGGATGGGGTCACGATATCCCCAAGGGTGTCTCCATCATTCCCATCGGAGATCGCCTGCGCCACATAGTCCCGGTACCGCTTTTCCACAAAAGTGGACGACGCCGTATCGAAAAGATCCCCAGCCCTGTACTGCGTGCCGTTTACCGTCACCAGGACATCCGGGCTGATGTGGGCATTATAGAGCCGGTTATTGTACCAGCTTGCGATATAATAGCCGCTGGCACCAAGCGCACGGAACGTGGTCGCATTATAAAGGTTCAGCGACAGATCCCTCTGGTCCATGGCCAGGATCCGCATAGGATACCCACCCGTGGAAAGAGGGGTATTATCCACCATGGCGACAGCCTCATCCTGGGCAGGAAGCCAGAAATAATGATAATTCTCCGGCACACCGAGCGCCCTTGCTGTGACCTGCATCGTCCCTGCTGTCTGGTCGATGGAAAAACTGCCGCTGGCGAGATATAATGTACTCCCTGCCAGACGACCATACTTGGTATCCAATGCATCAAACTTGCTCTGATACCGTTTCTCCACATAACTGTTATACTGCTCTGAGGCAAACAGCTGCCCTGCGAGGTATTCCTCCCCATCCAGAACGAAAGATATCCCTGGGTTCATATGCGGATAGAGGAGCTGCCGCTGGTACCATGCCGCAATATAATACCCGTTGGCGCCAAGCGACTGGAATGCCTTTGTGTCGTAGAGGTTCAGCTTTTTAAGGCTCCGGTCATAGCCTAAGATCACCATATGGCCGGCTTCCAGCTCGCTGCTCTCTAACAACGGCGTTGGCTCCTCATCCACTTCCAGCCAGAAATACTGGCAGGTATTACAGGAAGCAAGTACCCGTCCGGTCACCTGGATGGTCTTTGCCACTGTATCCAGCGTAATCTGGCCATACTCCAGAAACAGCTCCTGTCCGAGATATTTCCGATAGTTATCCGCCTGGTATGCTACCTTTGCCGTGTTTCCATAGTCGATCCCATTCACAGTGACCCCATTTGTGGCCGGGGCGACATACACCACAAGGCCGTCATAAAATACCGCCAGCACAAACTTATCCTTTGTGAAAAGCCTCTGCCATGCCGTGTTGGATTCCACATGGACAGATCCAAAGGATTCCGGCTGCCCCTCCACG